>JBDSEE010000184.1:0-29797 GCA_039920245.1 Ferruginibacter sp. | reverse complement strand
CGCCACTGCTGTTCTTGTAGAATTTCTGGAATTTATTACCGCGGAAATAATTAAAATCTTCACCATCAGAAGGAGTTAACGGCCTGTAAACATCCGCTACCCACTCAGCCACATTACCACTCATATTATACAATCCAAAAGCATTTGGAAAAAATGATTTTACATTGCCCGGAATAGCGGCACGGTCATTCAAACCACCGGCTATACCCATGTTGTCGCCGCTTCCACGCTTAAAATTTGCAAGAAATTTCCCTTGCCATGTACCACGACGGTTATCTCTTAATCCATTAGGATTTTTACTCCATGAGTATATTTGTTGGTTAGATCTTAACTCTTCACCACTTTTTCCTTCTTTTTTTCGTGGAGAAGGGTTTTGATCAAGCAAACCATAAGCAGCATATTCCCACTCTGCTTCTGTAGGTAAACGGTATCCCATATTTAAAACCCCATCTTCCATTCTTATGGTACCTCTGGGTTTACCATTTACATCTTTTAAATCAGATTTTTTAGGCTTACTTCTTCCTTGGATGAGGTCTGGATTCATAAGATATGCCTCAGTATTAAATGTACCTTCTGCTCCTGCACCTTTCATTTCTCTTTTAGCTGCATCTTTTTTCAGGTATCCTTTCTTTATCAGGTTCAGTTCATTTACCCTGTCTGTTCTCCAGATACAAAAATCATGGGCTTGCTGCCAGCTAACTCCTACT
This sequence comes from Ferruginibacter sp., assembly GCA_039920245.1. Classification (GTDB taxonomy): domain Bacteria; phylum Bacteroidota; class Bacteroidia; order Chitinophagales; family Chitinophagaceae; genus Ferruginibacter. The sequence goes on along the minus strand of JBDSEE010000184.1, from coordinate 29,090 downwards.
ACGGGATAATAGTTATAAGAAGGAAACCGGAAATAATATTCTACGTAAGGCTCATTGTATGCAAGTTCTTCTCTCCAAACAAGTGTATCGGGTAAGGCTTTATAAATAACATTGCTATCACCGCTAAACACATTGTCTAACCAATATAAGTATTCACGATAGTGAACATTGGCAACCTCTGTCTCATCTATAAAAAATGAAGGTACAGTTATACGGCGGGGAACATTATTCCAGTCACCCATTACATCTTCATCTTTAGCTCCCATTACAAATGATCCGCCTTGCACAAAGACAAGACCAGGACCAGCTTTAGGGTACTTTACTTTAGCTACATGAAAATTCCCCATGTTCTTATCATCATAGTTCCAGCCGGTAACTTCCGATTTCCCTTTTTTCTTGCCAAATAAACCCCCGTTTTTACAGGCGCTTAAAGACAAGGCGGCTACTATGATTATTCCAAAATTTTTACCAGAAAATATTTTTGTCATGTGCATTCGTTTAGCAAATTATTTAACGAAAGGTTTCCTTTATTATTGTATGGGGTTAACTAGAGATGCGAATATAAATACTTTAAGTCAAAACCCCATTTTCATAAATAGTCTTAAGAATTATTTATGGGAAAATTTATATCTTTCAACCATATGGTAATTCAGAAAAAATCAAACTCGTTAAAATATTTACAGAAATTATTATAATTTTTTTACTGTGCTTACGTTTAAATGCAAAATGATAACCAAAACCTTTTAAAAAATTAAAGTCTATAATTTTAGGCTGTTACCGGAAAAAGAATATATTTGAAAAATAATTTTTGGTTCTTTTTTAACAAGACATTATATATTTGTTACTTGAATTAAGAATTCCATTATTTTTACAGGAGAAATAAAACCATTAAATAAACGCTTATAGAGGTAAGTCTACCTAACCAAGACAAACAAAACGCATGAAACAAGCAACTTTGAAACTATCTGCCTTAGTTTTATTATTGGCAGGAGCAACAACCGTAGCAAATGCCCAAACAGCAAGTTCAATTAATGTAGTTACTACAGCAGTACCATTTTTGAGAATTTCTCCAGACGCCCGTAGCGGTGGTATGGGTGATGTTGGTATCGCTACTTCCCCTGACGCAAACTCCGCTTTCTGGAACTTAGCTAAAACTCCATTTTCTACTAACAAAGCAGGTCTGGCAGTTACTTACACTCCATGGTTAAATGATTTAGGCTTAAACGATGTATATCTTGCTTCACTTGCAGGATTTTATAAATTAGATGATGCCCAGGCATTGTCTCTGGGTTTCCGCTATTTCAGCCTGGGTAATATACAGTTTACTGATGGAATAGGAAACATTACGGGTAATGGCCGTCCACGGGAATTTTCTATCGATGCAGGTTACTCAAGAAAACTTTCTGCAAAATCAGGTTTAGGTGTAGCAATTCGTTATATCTCTTCAGATCTTGCAAATGGTTACTCTCCTTCTACAGGTCAGAGTTACAAAAAAGGTTCTTCTGTAGCTGGTGACTTGCACTATTTTAATAACGGATTAAAAGCAAATGGTAGCGGATTAAACTGGGGAATTACCCTGAGCAACTTAGGAGCTAAAATCTCTTACACAAGCGATGCTACTCAAAAAGATTATATCCCTGCTAACCTTGGTGTAGGTGCTGCTTATACTAAAGTGTTTGATGCAGACAACACAATAACATTCGCACTTGATCTGAACAAATTATTAGTTCCAACTCCTCCTGCAGTAACTGATTCAGCTGGTCTTGCTGATTATCGCTCTAAAGGTGTAGTAAGCTCATGGTTCAGTTCTTTCGGAGATGCACCTGGTAACGGTGGCGAAGAACTTCGTGAAGTAACTGCTTCTATTGGTGCAGAATACTGGTACAAAAATCAATTTGCTGTAAGGGCTGGATATTTCTACGAGCATCCTGACAAAGGAAATCGTAAATATTTCACAGTAGGTGCTGGATTGAAATATAACATGATTGGTTTAAATTTCAGCTACCTTCTTCCTTCAGGTTCTGGAGTTAACCGTAACCCATTATCTAATACTTTGCGTTTTGGTTTGTCTCTTGATATAAATAATAAATAATCAACTTAATATAGAAGAAAGCGCTTCCAAAAAAGGAAGCGCTTTTTTTTGCTCAATATTTTTTCTGACCTTCGTTTTTAAACAGGGTATATATGTCATTTAGAATTGGTTCTGGTATTGATTTCCATAGATTGGTAGAGGGTCGGGAGTTATGGCTTGGGGGAATTAAGATACCACATTACAAAGGGGCTTTGGGACATAGCGATGCAGATGTACTATTGCATGCTATCTGCGATGCTTTACTTGGAGCACTTTGCCTTGGTGATATTGGTCAACATTTTCCTGATACTGATGAAAAATATAAAAATATTGATAGCAAAATATTACTTGAACATACTTTTCAGCTGATTGAAAAAAACGGCTATTCTGTTGTAAACATTGATAGCACCTTATGCCTGCAGGAACCTAAAATAATGAAGTACGTTGCGGCCATGCAGCAGGTAATTTCAGGTATACTTAAGATCACAATAAATGACATATCGATTAAAGCAACCACTACTGAAACAATGGGGTTTGCTGGAAGAGAAGAAGGCCTGGTTGCATATGCCAGTGTATTACTCCAACGAATTTAACGATTGCCTATAATGATACCAGTTCAAATAATTAATACTTCAAAAAACGCTTTACCAGACTATGCCACTACCGGATCTTCTGGCATGGACATAAGAGCATCGCTCGAATCAACACTTGTATTAAAACCACTGGAAAGATATTTGGTACCTACTGGATTATTTGTAGAAATTCCATTCGGATATGAAATTCAAATAAGACCAAGAAGTGGCCTTGCATTGAAAAATGGCATTACCTGTCTAAATACACCGGGCACAATAGATAGTGATTACCGGGGAGAGATTAAGGTTTTGTTGATAAACCTGAGTAACGAGGAACAGTCTATTAATAATAATGACAGAATTGCTCAAATGATTTTAAATAAAATTGAACTGGCAGATCTAAGGTTGGTAGATCAACTAAATGATACAGCTCGAAATAACGGAGGCTTTGGACATACCGGCATTCAGTAAAATAAAAATGATATGAAATATATTATTGCACTCGCTTTGTTAATATCTGCAGGAGCTATATCATGCCGAAGTTCAAGGCACACTTCTAAAAATATTAATAAAGGCATTTTGCCCAGGGATACTTCCACGATCATGGTAAATCAGTCCTCTGCTGATTCAATTGCTCTAATGAAAACGACCTTTGATCAATTAGATAAGAACTATATAAATTTCAAAACGTTCTCTGCAAAAATAAAAGTAGAAATAGAAGATGCTAAAGGAAAACAACCAGACATTACTGCAACGCTTCGTATGATAAAGGATAGTGTCATCTGGATGTCTCTAAGTGCAACTTTCCTCAATATAGAAGTATTCCGTGTATTGATCACTAAAGACAGCGTTGTACTTTTAAACAAACAAAACAAGGAAGTACAATATCGCTCGCTGGGTTATCTACAAGAGGTTACAGAGATACCCTTTGATTTTAATACACTGCAAAACATGCTGATTGGCAACCCTATCTTTTTCAACCGGGACCAGGCTTCTATCCGAAAAATTGAAAATTTTATTCTTTTATCCTCATTGGGGAAAGAGTTTAAAAACACGCTTACGTTAACCGCAAGCAATAATTTTTTACTTCACTCAAAACTGGATGATATTAATATTTCAAGAAAAAGAACCGCAGAATTAATGTATGATGATTATGCTAAAGACGGTAATAATAATTTTTCAACTTCCAGGCAAATCACAGTTACGGAAATGAAAATAAAGAAACTAGACGTTAGTATGAACATTAAACAATTTGAGTTTAACAAAGAATTATCACTGCCGTTTTCAGTTCCAAAAAATTATAAGAAAAAATAATCGTTACTTTTATTTGCTACACATAAGGGAGGACTCTAATTTCATCACTTTAATTTCACAGCATTGGCAAGATTATTTTTATTAATTGGCATAATTGCACTCTCCTTAAGCGTTAGTGCACAAACCCGTGAAGAGTTGGAAAAGCAACGCCAGCAATTAAAAAAAGAAATTGAAGAAACTGAAAAGCAACTAAAAAGCAATAAAGTCCAGACAAAAGAAAATTTGCTTCAATGGAAATTGATCAATACTAAAGTAAACCTTCAGGATAGGGTGATGGATAATTTAAATAAAGACCTTCGCCTTCTTGAAAATAACATCTACTCTATTCAGCGTGATATAAAGCGCTACGATAAACTCCTGGATACTTTAAAGCAGGAATATGCAAAGAGTATGGTGTACGCATATAAGAACCGGAGTAACTATGATTTCCTGAATTTTATTTTTTCTGCATCCAATTTCAATGATGCAATAAAAAGAATATCTTACCTCAAAAGTTACAGGAACTACCGGGAGATGCAGGGGCAGAATATTTTTCGCACACAGGAGCTTAGAAAAGATCGCATCCAGGATCTCTCTGGAACCAAACGCATGAAATCATCCACATTGCAAGTACAAAGTAAAGAGATGGCATTACTTGAGGTACAGCAAAAAGAAAAAGATCGAATTCTAGCTGAACTTAAAAAACAAGGTAAAACCCTTAACAATCAGATCTCCCTAAAACAAAAGCAGATGCGTAAGGTAGATAATGCCATTGCTGCTGCTATAAAAAGAGCACAAGATGATGCCCGGAGGGCTGCCATTGCCAGGGCTTCCGAAGACGAGCGGCGACGTAAGGACGCTGTAAAAGAAACATCCAAACCTAACAATGCAACAGGGAACCCAGCGACTGCCAATACAAGATCTATTGCTAAAACGTCAGCACCTGTAAAAAAAATGGAAAGTGTTCTGTTGAATGCTGACAACCTTGCACTGAATAACAGTTTTGAAAAGAACAGGGGTTCACTTCCATGGCCGGTAGACAAGGGATATATTTTAATGCATTATGGTTCCAATAAATTACCAAGTGGAAGTACGTTGGTTGTTACTTCTGTTACCATTTCAAGCGAGATTGGAGCACCAGTAAAAGCGGTCTTTGATGGCACCGTATCTACAGTTACCAACGTAGAAGACATGCAGGTAGTGATCATGCAACATGGTAAATATTTTACTACGTATAGTAATTTATCTTCTGTAAATGTGCAGCGTGGACAACAAATAAAAACCGGCCAGGTAATAGGCCGTGTTGCTGTCAATTTTGATGGTGTTGGGGCAATTGATTTTTGGATGAGCAATGAAAAAAGTAATTTCGATCCTGAAAGATGGCTTCGACCCAGGTAATTAAATCACCCTCATATAAAGTTTTTCATAGAGCGGGACGATATTCTGAATATCAAATTTTTTTGCCTGGGCAAGTGCGTTTTTCCTAAACAAATTATGGGTTTCTTCTGTTTCTAATATCTTAATTGCATTGCGGCTCATGTCTTCTACATCCCCTACATCACTCATATAACCACTATATCCACTGATATTTATTTCAGGTAATCCGCCTACATTCGTTGATATCACAGGTACTTCAGCTGCCATTGCTTCAAGGGCTGCAAGTCCAAAACTCTCATATTCACTGGGCAACAGAAATAAATCTGCAATGGGTAATATCTCTTCCATCTGCTCCTGTTTTCCCAAAAATTTTATTTCCGCATGGTCTTCGCAATTGCGGGCAAGCGATTCTATATAAGGTCTTTCAGGCCCATCACCTATCAACAATAATTTAGAAGGAATTTTTTTAGTCAGTAGCAAAAATGTTTTCACAACATCATCTACCCTTTTTACTTTTCGGAAATTAGATGCATGCACAATGATCTTTTGTCCCTCAGGTGCTATTAGTTTTTTAAATGCATCAACAGGTTTTTTATGAAACCGCTTTACATCAACAAAATTATGTATCACTTCTATCGGCTTGTCAATCGTAAAGTTCTTATAGGTCTCTTCCTTAAGGTTATCAGAAACCGCCGTTAGCACATCACTTTCTTCCATAGAGAATGTTACCACTGGACTATAAGTTTTGTCCCGGCCCACAAGCGTAATATCAGTGCCATGTAATGTGGTGATAACAGGAATACGCTTACCCTGCTTTGCCAGTATTTGTTTGGCCATATAGGCAGCAGAAGCATGAGGTATAGCATAATGAACATGAAGTAATTCCACATCGTTATTATTTATCACATCCACCATCGTACTTGCAAGGGCTGTTTCATATGGCGGGTAATCAAACAAAGGATAAGTGGGAACTCGTACTTCATGATAAAAAATATTAGCATGGAAACCACTAAGCCTTACTGGTTGCTGGTAAGTGATGAAATGTACGTTATGCCCTTTATCTGCAAGTGCTTTCCCTAACTCAGTAGCCAACACTCCACTACCACCAAAAGTGGGATAACATACTATGGCAATGTTCATAATAAAAAATTTAAGATCTTACGCTTGCAATTTACTGATAATATATTCACAGCTTTTTATTTAATGTTGTAAACGGTATTTGTTTAAGTTTGTTCGACTAAAAGATAATTATCGATCGTATAAAATCAAATAAAAAATAAATGAAATACAAAAAGCTATTTACAGTATCACTTCTTTTTTGCTGCTTTAATGCATTTGCACAACAAGATTCGATAACCATTAAAAGAATTGCCGATGAAGTATTGATAAGGAGTAATGCCTATGATAACTTAAGGTTTCTCTGCAAAAAGATTGGGCCACGATTGAGTGGCTCAGCTAACGCCGCTAAGGCAGTGACAGAAACTGCCAGGATGTTAAGAGAAGCTGGTGCAGATACTGTTTACCTGCAACCCTGCATAGTACCACATTGGGTAAGGGGTACAAAAGAATCAGGGTTTGTTAAACTGTCCGATGGGACTAAAAGAAATTTGAGTCTTTGTGCGTTGGGTAATTCAGTAGGTACTGGCACCAAAGGGATATCTGCTCCGGTGATAGAAATCAAAAATTTTGCAGAGCTGGAAAAAATGGCGGCAAACATCAAAGGCAAAATTGTATTCTATAATTTCCCAATGAATCCAACTTATGTAAGGACATTCATGGCGTATGGAGAAAGTGGTGCATATCGCACAAGAGGACCAGCCAGGGCTGCCAAGCTAGGAGCTATTGGTGTAATGGTAAGATCTCTTGCAAGCAACATTAATAAATATCCTCACACCGGTACTACTATTTACAATGATTCATTTCCTAAGATCCCTGCCGTTGCTATAAGCACTGAAGATGCTGAATGGTTATGCAAACAGCTAAAAAATAATAGCAATGCAACTGCATCTTTTCAAACGAATAGCCAGATGCTTGCCGATGAACCTTCATTCAATGTTATTGGTGAAATAAGAGGAAGCTCTGTTCCATCTGAGATCATTACAGTTGGAGGGCACCTTGATAGCTGGGACCTGGCAGAAGGTGCAGAAGACGATGGAACCGGGGTTGTACAAAGTATAGAAATAATACGTGCATTTAAAGCGGCAGATATTCATCCAAAGCGTACTGTTCGGGCAGTACTTTTTATGAACGAAGAAAATGGGGGACGTGGCTCTGCTGCATACCTGGAGGCTGCAAAATTGAAAAATGAAAATCATGTTTTCGCCCTGGAAAGCGATGCCGGTGGATTTACTCCAAGGGGATTTGGGCTGGACATGAATAGTGAAAAAGCGACCAGGCTTCGCTCATGGAAACCTTTATTTTATAACTATGGCGTGTATGATTTTGCAGATGGCGGCGGCGGATCTGATATTGGCCCACTGAAACAAATTGGCACTGCACTTGTGGGCCTCAACCCTGATAGCCAGCGTTACTTTGATGTACATCATGCTGCTACAGATACTTTCGAAGCTGTGAGTAAAAGAGAATTAGATCTCGGTGCTGCAAATATGGCTGCACTTATATGGCTTGTAAGTGAATATGGTTTATAAATATTAATTTAAAAAAGGCTAAAATTACTGCCATGCAAAATGATGATGCATCCATTTTAAAAAAGCGGCCCTCGTCCTTCAGGAGATATGTGCGCATCTTCGGTTTCCTGTTGCTCATTGTTTTGGCTGTGATCGTTTGGTGGAATTATTTTTATGTTTTTGGTGAGGGAGTAAAATCAGGCGAACTTAATTTTGTAGTGAAGAAAGGAAATGTTTTTAAAACATACGAAGGCAAACTAATCCAGTCAGGTATACGTTCAAAAACAGCAGGTTCTATTCAATCATACGAATTTGATTTCTCTATTGCAGATGATAGCATTGCAAATGTGATGATGTTAAATAGCGGAAAGTTTTTTGATCTCCATTATAAGGAATATAAAAACACGATTCCATGGCGGGGATATAGCAGGTATATTGTAGATAAGATCATTGGGATGCGGACCGATCACTAAGATCAGGTTCCTGCATATAATAAAAAAATAACCGGTTGCTTATGAAGTTCCGGTTTTTTATTTCGCCATTCAGCTATCGTTAATGTTATAATTTTTTCTGTAGCATCACTGATATTTGATGCAATACAAAGCAAGGTTTGTTTATCACATACTTTCAAAAGCGTCTCCAGCAATTGATTATTCCTGTAAGGTGTTTCTATGAATATTTTAGTGCTATTACTTTTGTTAGAAGCCCCTTGCAGTTCTAAAATTCGTTGTGTCCTTTGTTGATTATCTATTGGCAGGTAACCAACAAATTCAAATTGCTGTCCGTTCATTCCGCTTGCCATCAAAGAAAGCAAGATAGAGCTTGGGCCAACGAGCGGTTTTACTATAGCTCCCATTTTATGGGCAATAGCTACCAACTCTTGTCCAGGATCTGCAATCCCAGGGCAACCTGCCTCGCTGATGATAGCTATATCTACAGATTCCTTTAGCTTTTTACTAAAAATAATTTCCTGTTCAGCATCGTGTTTATCTATTCCATACCACTCAAAATTGTCTATTACAATTTCTTTATCCATTGCTTTAAGAAAACGCCTGGCTGTTCTTTCGTTCTCAGCAAAGATCACTTTACACTTTTTTACAGCCAACATCACATATGAAGGGATGGTTTCCAGAGAGCCGGGTGCCAGCACAGTCGGTATCAGGTAAACAGTACTCATTAAATAATCACATGTTTTTTACGGGCAGAAATAATACTTAGTGTGGCCGCAACTACTGCATAACTGGGGGCAAACAACCAACCTATGATAGGTACCAAATGAAACAAATAAAATACGATCCCATTTCCAATAGCCAGCCCTTTATGATGACTTATGAATGCAATACTTTGTTGTGCGCTTAATTTATTTCGCTCACTGCTATAATCTAACATTGAAAATCCGAAATAATAACACTCTAACAAAAGCGCAACAAGCGGGGCTATCCATCCAAACAAAGGGATAAAAGAAAGAAATAAAATGGTGATCACATATACTGTTTGCCAAAGCACATTTCTTAAGGCAATTCTTATTGCCCTTACAATATCTTTAAACAGCTGGCGGAAATTAAAAGGATAATCCCTGTCTTCCAATATGCTTTCCGTTTTTTCACTTAGGTAAGCAAAAACCGGCGAACCGATGATGAGAAATAAAAATTTAAAAAGCGAAAAATAAAAAAGCAACAATACTAATCTTAAAATAATCTGGCCCATTATAAATAAAAAACTTATCCAGCTATCCTGCATCTTATCCAGCCAGGTTTTTACCCCGGTTTTAAGTAGGATAAATTCGATAGCAGTGTTACTGGATGTCCAGAAAAGATAGATACCCCCAATAAATAAGATCATGTAGAATAGCCCCGGGATTATGATCCATTTCCATAACCTGTGTTTACTAATGAAGCGGTGAGCCTCCGCATAAGATTGTATGGCAATGATAATTTCCTTTAGCATGTTTTTTTAAGGGAATCAGCGAGGGTTAAAGTTAATGAACAATTATTTAGTACGTGTCCTTATGTATTTTTGATGGAAACTGTTCAAACAAACATTCGGTTTTTTTGCGCAATAAAATAAGAGATCAAAATGAAAAAATTAAACCTGGCTTTTTATGAGCGGGACGATGTGGTACAGGTTGCAGAGGACCTGCTTGGAAAAATATTGGTTACAAATATTGATGGTCAACAAACCAGTGGCCGTATCGTGGAAACAGAAGCATACGTAGCGCTAACGGACAAGGCCTCACATTCATTCAATGGAAAGCGTACCGCACGCAATGATCACATGTATGCTGAGGCAGGCACTGCATATGTTTATATATGTTATGGCATGCACCAGATGATGAATGTGGTGACGAACAAAAAAGATGTCCCGGACGCAGTATTGATAAGGGCACTGGAACCATTAAAAGGAATAGACATTATGCAGCAAAGAACAGGAAAGCCATCATTAGATAATACATTGACACGTGGCCCGGGGAATGTTGGAAAGGCAATGGGATTATTTAAAAAACACTCCGGCTTGTTTTTACTGGATGACGAAATTTCTATTTATGATGATAAATACCGGCTGGAGAAAAAACTGCTTGGTATAAGTAAAAGAATTGGTGTGGAAAGTGCCGGTGCCGATGCACTATTACCCTATCGCTTTTTTATAAAAGGAAACGCATTTGTAAGCGGAAGGCCAAACAAATAGACCTTAAAAATTTCTGGAGGAAACATTAAAATTTAGGACAAGGAATACCCTTGCTTTCAGCGGGTCGTTTGATGTAGATGATAGAAATTTCTGAACCACCCCTGCTGCCGGTTGCTGCTTTGAGGCTGCTGATATTTACATCATAGGTAGCGCCGATCCTGAGTCCTGCTATTTCAAGGCCGATATAAGGAATAACAGCATCATTGAATCTTATCCAGGAACCAATATATACGTTAGTTGGATTTACATTGTCGCCATTTGCATTCAGGCTTAATGCTGCACCCAATGTAGTTTCACTTGCTTTGTTTTGTATCTGGTGAATAACGGATGTATGTACTCCTACTACATCGGATAAAGGAAACGATCCACCCGCATGTACTGTTACACGTCCACTCAACAACCAGTTTTTATCTTTGAAACTTACCTTTGGTCGGTTGATATGATACATAGATGCACCCAGGTAATAATTGTTTTCTCCATTAGTAGATCCTGAATACAACAAGCCTGCATTCATATCAAAATAGCTTTGATTATTTCCATTCGTAAGCACATCACTTGTAGTGCCCGTAAACCCATTTTGTTGCAACATGTCTTCAAACGTGAGTTTGCTGACATCTAATATCATACTACTATACGTTCCCTGGAAACCTGCACCAATTGTATTATAACCATCCTCATCCAATGCTTTATGGTAAGACAGGGATAGAGAACCGTAATTTAATTTCAATTGGCTATTTGCACTTGCATCAGACACACCTGAAATACCGATACCAAAAACATCGGTTTCAGGAATACGCTTTTTCATTATTCCCAGGTCTATAGAAGCACTTGATGTAACATAAGCTTTGGGAATGGATGGCCATTGGTCCCTATGATTAGCAGATAATCTCCATAACCCATCAAACTTACCTGTAAAAGCAGGATTAAGCGTAAGAGGCGAAGAAAAAAACTGGGAGAAATGTGGGTCCTGTGCCAGCAATATATTCGTTAGAAATAGAGCAACTAATAAAAAGAGGTATTTTTTCATCTATCAACGTTCTGAGTAATAAAGATAAGAAAATGGATCAAAAAGCTGCTTAAACAAGGCATAAACGGTACGTTTAATTTTGCATTTTAGCTCCATAGGCCAAGTCACCGGCATCTCCAAGCCCCGGCACAATATAACCTTTTGCAGTGAGTTCATCATCAATATCACCGCACCAGATATGAGCTTTCGGCTCCGCCCTAAGGACGTATTCGATTCCTACTGTGCAGGCAATAGCGCAAACAATATGTAATTCTTTAATATTTCCTTCATCTTTCAGGTATTGGATTGACTTTACAAGAGAGGAACCTGTTGCAAGCATTGGATCACTGATAATAACTACCCTATTTTCAATATCCGGGCAACTCATATATTCCAGGCTTATTTCAAAAGTACCGTCTGCATGATGCTTTCGATAGGCACTTAAAAAAGCATTATCAGCCCTGTCAAAATAATTTAATAAGCCATTATGCATAGCCAATCCCGCCCGGAGTATAGTTGCAAGAACCGGTTGCTCCTTCAGCATCTTGCAATTTGAAGTGCCCATCGGTGTTGTAATCTCCTTCTCTTCCCATTCCAGCTTTTTACTTATCTCATAACCAATTACCTCGGCGATCCTCTCCAGGTTTCTTCTGAAACGCATTCTGTCCTGCTGAACATCTACATTTCTAATTTCACTTACCCAATTACTTACAAGAGAATGTTCTTTACTGAAATTATGAACCATAAATTGTCTTGAATGTGCCCAGAAAAAGCGTGTTAACGTTTTGAGATTCCGAACAAATCTAAAATAAAATCGGCCCGCATCCTTATTTTTGATAGAACTCTTTTTAAAAAAGCTATATGAAAAGCACAAGTTTAATATCCTTGAGTGTTTTCCTAATCTTACTAATTACTCAAACCGCTTGTAATAATGAGCATCAGTATGACATTAATACTACTGATAAATACGAAAAAAGCAAAGTATCCCTAACTGAAACAGAACAAAAATATCCTCTTAAATTTTTATCTGTTAGAGGTCAAAAGAAAAAAAATCTTTTCGGACAAATAGTTGTAAAAGGAACGATCTACAACAATGCAAAAATGGTTAGCTATAAAGACGTAGATGTAAAGCTTTCTTTCTATAGTAAAACTGGTGCCCTGCTGGAAGAAGATAATAACGTGGTTTATGAAACCATCTCCCCAGGCGGAAGCAAAACTTTCAAATCTAAATTCTTTACACCAAAGGGAACAGATAGTGTTGCTTTTAAAATTGAAAGGGCTAAGTATTAGTAATAAATGAAAAATTATCTCCGTCAAACAAACCCTTATCACTTAGTTTCAGGTGAGGTATTACCAGTAATGCCATAAAAGACGCAGTCATAAAAGGTGATTTTAAACTGCTTCCCAAAGTTGATTTTACAAATTGATCAATGTCAGAGTAGGCCGCAGCAATTTCGTAGCCATCAGCATTGCTCATTAGCCCTGCCACCGGTAGTGGAAGGATTTTTTCTGCATCTCCGCTTACTGCACTCAAGCCACCTCTTTCAGCTATCACAAGGTTCACTGCCCTGCAAATACTCTCATCATCTGCGCCAATGGCTACAATATTATGGCTGTCATGTGCCACAGAGGATGCAAGTGCGCCATTTTTAATACCCGTATTTTTTATAAATGCCGTTGCAACAGGCGCATTCAAATACCGGTTCACTACCGCAAGCTTTAAAATATCCTGGCCAGTGTCGGGCAATACCAGGCCATTGATGGTCGTCAATGATAGCGGCAGTTTATTCGTGATCAATTGTCCGTCCAGTGCTTCAATAACCCACACCTCTTCAGAATCCTTTGTCGAACTTATCTGGAAATCTTCCGGTGTTTTTTTATCACAATCAAAATGATTTATGATGCCTGCAGTGTTTGTTTCTATCAGCGATGCGCCATCCTTTGCAACCAGTACGCCGTCAATATAAGTTTCCAGTACCTGGAAATTCTGCAGGTCTTTTACAACAGCAATATCGGCTGGCTGACCTTGTGTTAACATTCCATTACGCATATTATAATGCAATACCGGGTTGATGCAGGCAGCCTGCAAAACTTTATAAATATCATTCCCTTTTGCTACAGCCCTGGCACACAACTGGTTTATATGTCCTTCCAATAAACTATCCGGGTGCTTGTCGTCACTACAAAACATCATGCTTTGATAATGTTCAGCCAATAAAGGTTCCAGGGCATCAAAGTTCTTAGCAGCACTTCCTTCACGAACGAGGATCTTCATTCCGTACCCAAGTTTATCAAGAGCTTCTTCTGCCGTAAAGCATTCATGATCCGTACTGATGCCTGCATTGATATAATTTCTTGCAGCTTCCCCCTTGAGTCCTGGAGCATGCCCATCTACGGGCTTTCCATATTTTTTGGCAGAAGCAATCTTAGCGATTACTTCTTCGTCCCCGTTTAATACTCCTGGAAAATTCATCACTTCACTCAGGTAATTTATTTCCGGGTGTTGTAATAATTCATCAACTTCTGCTGAATGGATGGCTGCACCCGCCGTTTCAAATATGGTGGCAGGAACGCAACTGGGAGCACCAAAATGAAACTTAAAAGGAACTGTTTTGCCTTCATTTATCATATAATGAACGCCTTTCATACCACATACATTGGCTATCTCGTGAGGGTCGCTGATGCTGGCAACAGTTCCATGCACTACTGCCATCCGGCCAAACTGGGATGGAACCAGCAAACTACTTTCTATATGAACATGGCTATCTGTAAACCCTGGAATAATATAAGGCTCTCCTTTTTTTTCATCATCAATTTTTTCTATCCGGCTTATTTGTTTACCGCTTATAAATACTTCCCCGTAAAATGTTTCTCTTTCTAATATTTTTACAATGTTTCCTTTAATGCTGAAATTGGACATGATGCTTTGTATTTTGTAATTTGGCAACCTTATCTTTGAAAAGGATAATTTTAACTAACACTTTTTTATAAGGACAAATATCCTGTTTAATAATTTTTCAAACTAAATAAAAAATAATAAATGAAAACTTTAAAAATGCTGCTTCCAATCGCATTGATTGTTCTGAGCTTTTCTGCAAGCGCACAGACAGCTGATGAAATAGTAAGTAAATATGTAACTGCTATGGGCGGAAAAGACAAACTAAGCAGCTTGAAATCTGCAAAAATGGAAGGGATAATGAATGTACAGGGTAATGACATTAATATTGTAATGACCAAGGTGCATAACACGGGTTTAAGGATGGAACTGGATGTTATGGGATCATCAAATTACCAGGCAATGAATACTAAGGGCGGCGTCACTTTTTTTCCTGTAAGAGGTATGCAAGCTCCTGCACCAATGGAGGAAGAACAGTTTAAAGCAGCATTGCCACAACTTGATCTGCAGGGTGCGTTGTTCAATTATAAAGACAAGGGAACAAAACTGGAATATGCTGGTACAGAAAAAGTGGGTACTAATGATGCATATAAATTAACCGCAACCCTCAGCAATGGTTCGGTTGTAAATTATTTTGTGGATACCAAAACCAATATGGTTGTAAAAACAACCTCTAAAAGAAAAGTGGAAGGCCAGGAAATGGACCTTGAAACTACTTACTCAGACTTCAAACAAAATGCAGACGGATATTGGTTTCCATATACAATTGTAGCAGTGCAGGGCACCACCAGCTTTGATAAGATAACAACAAATGTAACTGTAGATTCAAAAATATTTGAGCAATAAAAATTGAATTAGCTCAATAAAAAGGCTCCTTCACCGGAGCTTTTTTTATGCAATTAATTTGCGGTTCAACCCAGCAAATCGGGTCTTCTTTCTTCTGTATGTTTCAATGCTTGCTCATGTCGCCATTCGTCTATAAGCTTATGGTTTCCGCTCATTAAAATATCCGGAACTTTCCATCCCCGGAATATTTCCGGCCTTGTATAAACAGGGGGCGCTAGTAAATTATCCTGGAAGGAATCAGACAAGGCAGAACTTTCGTCATTGAGTACCCCAGGCAACAGTCTTCCTATAGCATCGGTTAGTACAGCAGCAGCCAACTCGCCACCACTTAACACATAGTCACCCACCGAAATTTCCCTGGTAATAAAATGATCCCTTACCCGCTGATCGATCCCTTTATAATGACCACATATCATTAATAAATTATTTTTTAATGAAAACTGGTTGGCCATTGACTGGTTAAATGTTTCACCATCAGGACTCAGGTATATTATTTCATCATAAAGGGTTTTTTCTTTCAATGATTCTATCGCATTTACAAGCGGCTCTATCATCATCACCATGCCTGCCCCACCACCAAACTGGTAATCATCCACCTGCGCCCTTGCATATGTAGTGTAATCCCGCAGGTTAAATACATTCACCTGCAACAGGTCTCTTTCTTTGGCTCTTTTAAGAATGGAATGCGAAAACGGCGACTCCAGCAGCCCAGGTACAACAGTGATGATATCAATTTTCATAATTATTTTTACAAATAAAAATTTTGTTTTTTAAACCCCTAAACTTTCTAAACCTTCCTTATTCCATGAATTCATCCAAATCTCTTTTTTGTTTCTTGGTAGGTCTTCCTTGTTTGCTCATACGCTTGCCAGTATGAAAAGCTGCAGCCTGGAATTGCATCCTGTCAATCTCTTCTGCAGGCGTTATATCAAGGTAATTGTTTATCGCCTCTGCATATTGCACCCTGGTATGAAGCAATCCTGCAACCTTTATGAGCCATTTTTTTGCTTCTGTTCTCACCTCGTATTCATCATCTATTGCAACCGTTTTTGATGGCTTTACATTCACCCCTTTATACTTCACCTTTCCTTTATCGCATGCCTCGGATGCCAGGCTCCGGGTCTTGAATAGGCGTATCGCCCAAAGATATTTATCCAATCGTAATTTTTCTTTTTGCATTCGCTAAAAAAATATTTGTAAAGCTAAAGCAATTGATATGCCCGCCGTTCATACAATTAACAAACTTCCCACGCCCTGCATTGTTCAGAATCCTTTAATTTTAAAATTCTAAAATTTAAATATGAGACTAAGACTCCAGGTTTTAATTATTCTATCGTTGGCATTTATGCAGGTTGCTATTTCTCAGAACAGGGGAATAACATGGACCCCTGACGGTACTGCCTATGTAAAATCCAAAGATGGTGGTTTGGTGAGGATCGATCCAAAAACAGACGCAGAAACACCCATCATAAAAAAAGAACAACTGGTGCCCACAAGTGCCACTACTGCATTGAGATTACAGAGCTTTGATTATAGCCCGGATAAAACAACCATGCTGCTTTTTGCAAATACAGCAAAGGTGTGGAGATACAATACACGGGGCGATTACTGGTTATTAAACCCTGTTACAAATAAGCTTACACAACTTGGTAAAGGACTTCCCTCACAATCGCTGATGTTTGCAAAATTTTCTCCAGATGGAAAAAATGTGGCTTATGTAAGTGAGCATAATCTATATACAGAAAATGTAGTAACCGGTATGGTACGAAAACTCACCGCCGATGGTACAAGAAAATTGATCAACGGAACATTTGACTGGGTGTATGAGGAAGAGTTTGGTTGCAGGGATGGATTTCGCTGGAGCCCCGATAGCAGGCAGATCGCTTTCTGGCAAGTAGATGCAACCAAGATCAGGGATTATTTTATGCTCAATACCACTGACTCAAATTATTCAAAAGTAATACCTGTTGAATACCCAAAAGTAGGTGAAGCCCCTTCGCCAGTACGTATTGGCGTTATTACACTAAATGGCGGAGTGATCCGCTGGGTGAAACTGGAAGGTGACCCGAGACAATATTATGTTCCAAGAATGGAATGGAGCAATAATAATGAATTGGTGATACAACAGCTGGATAGAAAACAACAGGAGAGCAAATTGATCTATAGTAAAGTATCTGACGGGAGCAGCAGTACTTTCTGGGCAGAGAATGATAACGCATGGGTTGATTTGAATACGGATAATCCTGTTGGCTGGGACTGGATAAATAAAGGACAGGAATTTTTATGGGTGAGCGAAAAAGATGGCTGGCGTCATATTTACAAAATTAGTAAAGATGGTAAGCAGGTAAATCTTATCACTAAAGGAAATTATGATATTGGAGAAATAAAAGCAATAGATGAAACGAACAACTATGTTTACTTTACTGCATCACCATCCAATGCAACAGAATTATATTTATACAGGGTTAAAATAAATAATCCCGGTAATGACCCGGAATTGCTTAGCGCAGCATCACAGAAAGGAACACACAACTACCAGGTATCGCCCAATGGAAAAATAGCAAGACACTCCTTCAGCAATTATAATACAAAGCCTGTTACAGAATGGATAACACTTCCTGATAACAAGCCGGTAAATGCGGCTAAGGGCATTGCCAATAACATAAAAACAGATCCTGATAAAAATGTTGAATTTGTGAAAGTAGTAACTGATGACAATATTACCCTGGATGCATGGATACATAAGCCTAAGAATTTTGATCCAACAAAAAAATATCCTGTGGTGTTTTATGTGTACGGAGAACCTGCAGCCACTACCACATCTAATTCTTATGGAGGCCAGGATAATTTTTTATACAATGGAGATATGGAAGCAGATGGGTATGTCCAGTTTGCGGTTGATAACAGGGGAACACCTGCGCTAAAAGGTGCGGCCTGGCGAAAATCTATTTATCGTAAAATAGGTGATATCAACATTAGGGATATGTACCAGGGCGCAAAGAAAATTTTGGAAAATCCTTACATGGATAAAAGCCGTGTAGCCGTTTGGGGATGGAGCGGTGGCGGATCATCTACACTTAACCTGATGTTCCTGCATCCTGATCTTTTCCAGACAGGTATTGCAATTGCAGCGGTGAGTAATCAATTGAATTATGATAATATTTACCAGGAACGATACATGGGACTGCCACAGGAGAACAAGGAAGATTTTGTAAAGAATTCGCCTATTTCAAGAGTACAGGGCCTTAAAGGAAATCTTTTGTATGTTCATGGCACAGGCGATGATAATGTCCATTACAGCAATGCGGAACAATTGATAAATGAATTGGTAAAATACAATAAGCAATTCCAGATGATGTCCTACCCTAATCGAACCCACAGTATTAGCGAAGGACCCGGCACATTCCAACACCTGCAAGGACTTTACACAAAATTCTTAAGAGAGAATTGCCCTCCGGGAGCAAAATAAAAAAATAAAAAAGGGGCTTTAATCAGGTCCCTTTTTTTATCGGACATATACTTCTTTTTTTAAGAAACCAATCAATGTGTACCATTGCGACAAGACTGTATATTTTCCTTTTTGGTATTCTCCTTTTAAAACAAATGCAATAAACAACAGCAGTGATGCACCGAATTTAATTTTGAATTCTGCCAGTTTTTTTATCCATCCCCAGCTACCTGAGGCAGCTACCACTCTTTTCTTTTCTTCATTACCTGTTTTTAAAAATAGTTTTTTAAAGTTGCTGAATTGCAGCCTGGCCTCGTCGATATAATGATATAGCCATGCGCACGGTATGTAATAAATTTTACCAGAGATCTTTTTTACCTGCTGAAAAATATATTTGTCATCACTTCTAAAAGTAAGATCATTATTGAATCCTCCTGCAGCAAGCAAAACTTCTTTTTTATAGATCATATTACATCCGGCCGGGTACTTCATTTCTTTATCAAAAATTTTAATTGCGTCGCCATGATCAACCCTTCCGATGAAACCGTTTAAATATTTATTCATCCACAAAGGTTCTGTACCGCTTTCATATTTTGGAATTACTTTACCTCCTGCACCTGCAGCATCAGGTCGTTCTTTAAAAAAATTCATTAAAGAAGAAAGATAATTTTCAGGCAGGATAACATCATCATCAATGTAAACAATCACTGAACCTTTTGCTTCGGCGATGCCCCGGTTGCGTGCAAATGATAACCCTTTATTTGATTCAAAAAAATAGCTTGTATTTATAGCTGAATTGTCTGCAATGAATTTTGCAGCAATAGCCGCTGTACGATCTGTGCTGTTATTATCGATGATCAGTAACTCAAAATTGTTTTTATCTGCAGCCTGCTGAGTGATGGTAGAAAGCGTTCCGGGCAGGTATTTGTCACGATTATAAGTGCAGATTACCAATGAAAGTTGAGGAGCATTTTTTTCAGGCATTTAAAAAAAGTTTATCCCTGCATCAAATAAAAAACTTAATTATTTTAATATTTCCAAATGTAGATTGTAAACTGTCAACTGACGCTTAACTCTCCTTTCCTTCCCGGGTATTGCTTTAGTGCTTCAGCAAGACAATCCATCGCAGAATTGATGTCAGTTACATTGAGCACATAGGCAAGTCTCACCTGGTCTGCACCAAGTCCTGGCGTACTATAAAATCCTGTAGCCGGGGCAAGCATTACCGTTTGATTCTTATATGAAAATTCTTCTAACAGCCACTGGCAAAATATATCACTATTATCTACCGGCAGCGAAGCCATACAATAAAATGCCCCGCCGGGATTGGGACAGTAAACTCCGGGCATCTCGTTAAGTCTTTTTACAATGGTATCCCTTCTTAACCTGTATTCAGCCTTCGTTGTATCAAAATAATTATCAGGAAGGTCTACCGCCGCTTCTCCTAAAACCTGTGCGTAAAAAGGCGGGCTTAGTCTTGCCTGGGCAAATTTCATCGCAGCTTCAAGCACCGCTTTATTCTTGGTTATAAATGCTCCTATCCTTCCACCGCAGGCGCTGTATCTTTTGCTGATGGTATCCATCAATACTACGTTTTGCTCAGCACCCTTAAGATGCATTGCACTGGTATGTGTACCATCATAACAAAATTCCCTGTAAGCTTCATCCGCAAATAAGTACAGGTTATGCTTCAATACAATTTCTTTTAGGGTTTCCATCTCCGCCGCACTATATAAATATCCTGTTGGATTATTGGGATTGCAAACAACGATGGCTCTTGTTTTCGAAGTGATCGCTTTTTCAAAATTTTCAATTGGAGGTAATGCAAAACCTGTTTCAATATTGCTACTGATGGGCACCACGTTCACATCGGCCTGTATGGCAAACCCATTATAATTCGCATAAAATGGTTCCGGAATAATTACTTCATCTCCTGCATCCAGGCAAGCCATAAACCCAAACAGGATAGCCTCGCTGCCTCCCGTTGTTACAATGATCTCTTCATGGCTTACATCAATATTGTTTTTTGCATAATATTTCACAAGTTTTCGGCGATAACTTTCCATGCCTGCACTATGACTATATTCCAGTACCTTAATATCACATTGCTTCACAGCATCCAATATGGCCGGTGGCGTTTCAATATCCGGTTGTCCAATATTCAGGTGAAAGACCCTGGTACCCCGGCTCTTGGCAGCCTCGGCAAATGGCACCAGTTTACGTATGGGTGATGCAGGCATTACTTGTCCCCGATGACTAATTTCTAACATGGCCGCAAAGATAAAGGCAATTGAGATTGTAAGAATAGAATCGCACCGGGCACTGATTTTGTGGCAATAGTCTAAACTGTTTTTATGAAACCTATTTTTTACCCCCTCGTTTTTATTACACAGCAGGTGAAATGTGTTCAATAAAAATATCCAAAGTATGTCAGGAGTAGCTAGCATTTCATTGCTTAGGTTGGCAGCAGGAATATATAGCTGCAGTATTGAGTAATAGTGACACATACTACGAACGTTTTGTCTTGAGTTATTAAAAAAATCAGGGCGCAGGCTGAAAAAGTTTTTGAGCGTTTTGAGTGGTAACCGTTTTTATTTCTTCTAAGCTCACTTGTTTTATGTCCGCAATTTTTTCGGCAATAAATGTCAGGAAACTGCTTTCATTACGCTTCCCCCTGTAGGGTACAGGTGAAAGATAAGGAGCGTCAGTTTCTAAAAGAATATATTTTAAGTCAATATCTTTTAAAACTACATCAAGCCCCGATTTTTTATAAGTCACCACACCTCCAATGCCCATTAAGAAACCGGTATCTATTATTTGTGCTGCTTGTTCTACAGTACCGCCAAAGCAATGAAATACGCCTTTCAGTCCCTTGCCTGCATGGGATTTTATAACATCAATAGTTTCTTGCATAGCTTCCCGGGTATGCAGCACCAGGGGAATATCATACTGTAGCGCCCAGCCAATTTGTTTTTCCAGCGCCTCGTATTGCTTGTCAATAAAAGTTTTATCCCAATAAAAATCCAGACCAGTTTCTCCAATGGCAATGAACTTTCTTTTCCTCAGCCATTCTTCAACCAGTGATAATTGTTCCTGGTAATCTTCTTTTACCGAGCAGGGATGTAAGCCCATCATGGCGTAGCATTCGCCAGGGTAGCAGGTTTCCAGCTTCACTAACTCCTCATAGGTCTCATTATCTATAGCTGGCATTATAAATTTTTCCACCCCAGATAACCTTGCCCTGGTAATTACCTCAGCAATATCTGTCTTGAAGTCAGCGACGTATAAATGACAATGTGTATCTACCATATTTTTGGAATTTTCTCTTCTCAGGCTCTAAAGCAAACCTGTATTAAAAAAATTATTAAAAAAAACTAAGAAAAAGTTTTGCATTTTAATTCTCATCAACGTACCTTGGCGACAGTTTTCATAGGGTACGGATTAAAAACGGGCCAGGGTTTCTACCCAGGCCCACTTTATTTTAAAGACCTTCTGTTTCTTTTAGAGCTTTAAAAACGTAGCCTCTCTCACTCAAATATTTCAATGCCTTTGGTAATACTTCTTTCAGCAATGGAAATGCTTTTTCACTATCATGAAAAACAATGATAGCACCCGGGTGTATATTCAATAAAACATTACTCAAACAACGCTCCGGGCTTATGCTTGTATCAAAGTCACCACTTAATATCGACCACATGATCACCTCCATCTTATTTTCAACAAGCTTTTGTTGAAATCTGGTCATTCTTCCATAAGGCGGCCTGTAAAGTTTGCTGTCAATGTATAAAGATGCTTCTTGAATATCACGCAGGTATTCTTTGTTACTTACTTTCCATCCGTTCAAATGCTTGAAGGTATGATTACCTACTGCATGGCCTTCATCAAGAATCCTCCTGTAAATCTCAGGAGAGGCAACTACATTTTTGCCAATGCAGAAAAAGCTTGCTTTCGCATCATATCGCTTAAGTTCATCAAGTACAAAAGAAGTGATCTCAGGATGTGGACCATCATCAAAACTCAGGTACAATTCTTTTTTAGTTGTTTTTATATCCCAGGTTCTTCCCGGAAACAGCATTTTTAGCCAGCCCGGCGTCTTTGCAAAGTAAAACATGTCACAAATTAATTTTTTTATACAATTAAACTATCTAATAACGTTTATGTCATAGCATACGGAAATTTTAAAAAATTATGAAAATGAACTATTAAATTTTCCAGAAAAAAACATCATAAGAAATTTTATTAAACTTCTAAAAACCTTAAACTAAAAAAAATGAAACCAATTTATTTATTCACGCTTGTCGTTTTATCAGGAGCAATGCTTTTTACTTCCTGCAAAAAGTCCAGCACCGACACCGACGAAATCGAAACAAGCTACCAGCTTTCAACAGATGCTTCAGTATCTGACTACCTGGTAGAAGATGTTAGCGATGTAAAAGATGAAGCATTACTTGATAAGGACCTAATGGGTACATTTGGCCCAACTACCCCTGCAGAAACGAACGGAATACTGGGCTGTGCAACAGTCACTGTTACCCCACTTTCAGGTTTTCCTAAAACAATACTCATAGATTTTGGAACAGGTTGCACAGATAGTTTTGGCATAACCAGGAAAGGAAAGATACAGATAGTGATATCCGATTCTGTACGCCGTACTGGTAGCACGGCAGTAACTACCTTCCAGGATTATTTTGTAAACCTTTTTAAAATAGAAGGTACTATTACCTGGACGAATACCTCGACAGCCGGTGCAAAAAGCTGGAGAAGAGAAGTAGCTAATGGCAAAATAACCGGGCCTACTGGCAGGTATTGGCTTCATACAAGTATTAGGGAAGTAAGGCAAACAGAAGGTGTAAGTACACCAAGGAATTTGCGTGACGATGAATTTTCCATAACAGGACATGGTTCAATTACCAATCCTGCAGGTGAGGTGAGGACACATTCAATTTTAACTGCTTTACAAAAAAAGGTGATTTGCCGGAATATTGACAAAGGCACGATACGTTTTGATGGACCCCATCATTATGCTGTGTTGGATTATGGCAATGGCGTATGTGATAACGATGCCACCATCTCTATTGACGGGGGAACACCAAGACATATTACCCTGAGATAAAGCATACTAAGAGCAACTTCTATAACCGCTCCCAACAAGTTGGGGACGGTTTTTTTTATGCAGCAAAGCCAGCCCTTATCTTTGCGACATAAATTAGGTAAATGGCATTTGAGAAAGTAAGAGTAAGATTTGCACCCAGCCCTACTGGCGGTCTTCACCTTGGTGGAGTGCGTACTGTTTTATATAATTATTTATTTGCAAAGCAACAAAAAGGCGAATTCATTCTCAGAATTGAAGACACGGATAAGAGCCGTTACGTGGAAGGAGCAGAGAAATATATTTTTGATTGCATAGACTGGTGTGGCTTACAGGCAGATGAAAGTGTATTACGTCCCGGACCATATGCACCCTATCGCCAGAGCGAAAGAAAAGAAACATACAAGAAATATGCAGAGCAACTTATTAAGGATGGTCATGCCTATTATGCTTTTGATACTACTGAAGAAATTGAGGCGTTGCGTGAAAAATTAAAAGCATCGGGAAGTAATAGCCTCATGTACGATCATCATGTTCGTATGCAGATGAAGAATAGTTTATCGCTTTCAACTACAGAAACGCAGGCATTACTGGATCAAAAAACGCCTTATGTTATCCGGGTAAAAGTAGAACCTGGCCAGGAAATGCATTTCAATGACATCATTCGGGGAGAGATTTCTTTTGATACAACCCATGTAGATGATAAGGTGTTGCTGAAAGCCGATGGCATGCCTACGTATCACCTGGCAGTAGTAGTCGATGATTTTCTTATGAAGATTTCCCATGCATTCAGGGGCGAGGAATGGCTGCCAAGCGCACCAGTTCACATCCTGTTATGGAAACATTTATTCGGGCTAGAGAATATGCCGCAATGGGCACATCTTCCGCTTATATTAAAACCAGACGGGCATGGAAAACTAAGCAAGCGGGATGGTGACAGGCTTGGTTTTCCTGTATATGCAATGGATTGGAAAGACCCACTTACGGGCAACGTTACTAAAGGATTTAAAGAACTTGGGTTTTTGCCACAGGCATTTATAAATATGCTGGCAATGCTTGGATGGAGCTCAGGAACAGAGCAGGAAATATTTACCAAAGAAGAACTGGTTGAAAAATTTTCATTGGAGCGTGTGCATAAGGCTGGTGCAAAATTTGATTTTGAAAAAGCGAAATGGTATAACCATGAATGGATAAAAAAACTAAGCCCGGAAGAGTTAAAGGCTGATGTAATAGAAATATTTAGCGCAAAGAATATTGAAATTAAAGACGAAGATTTTTTATTAAAAGTTATTGGCCTTGTAAAAGATCGTTGCACCTTACTGACAGATTTTTATGAGCAGGGTATTTTCTTTTTTCAATCACCAAATGTTTTGGATAAAGAAGCAGTGATGCCCAAATGGAACGATGATAAAAAACAATTCTTTACATTGTTCGCTGAAGAGTTGGCTAACCTAAGAGACTTTGATCCATTGGATATTGAAACAAGTTTTAAAACACTTGTTGCCGAAAAAGGAATTAAGCCAGGTGAGTTGCTGTTACCCCTACGTATAATGCTGGTGGGAGGAAAATATGGACCTGGAGTTTTTGAGATCGCATCAGCCATAGGTAGCCAGGAAACGATTAGGAGGATAAATAAAGCGCTGAATATTTTTAATGCATAAATATGAATAGACCTGTAAGAGTATTGGTGGCAAAAGTAGGGCTTGATGGCCACGACCGGGGTGCAAAAGTAATAGCAACTGCCTTGCGTGATGCAGGTATGGAAGTGATCTATACCGGTCTGCGGCAAACCCCGGAAATGGTTGTTAACACTGCCTTGCAGGAGGATGTAGATGCTATTGGTGTAAGCATTCTTAGCGGTGCTCACATGACCGTGTTCCCCAAAATCATCAGGTTGCTTAAAGAAAAGAAAATGGATGATGTGCTGCTGACGGGAGGTGGCATCATTCCTGAAGAAGATGTGAAAACATTAAATGAATCCGGTGTAGGAAAATTATTTACACCGGGGACTACTATGGCAGAAATTGCAACTTATATTAAAGATTGGGTAAAGGAGAACAGGAATTTTTAAATTTAGTTTATGAGCAAGTCTATTAAAATATTTAAATCGTTTGAAGAACAGGAGCAATATCATTTGGAATTGATGGCAAAATTAACTCCTCAAGAAAGATTTAAGGCATTGTACCAGATGCAGCAACTCACTAAAAAATTTCACCCTGTTACAGATAAATTTAGGAAAATAATTATTCATCATGGACGTACTAAATCCTGAGTTCTTTTTGTTTCTAAATTGTGCTCACCAAAATAATTTACGCTATTTGGTGATTGGTGGTTATGCCGTAAATTATTACGGTTATAACCGAAATACGAATGATATGGATATCTGGATTGCTCCTACCCAAGAAAACAAAACGGCTTTTATAAACACTTTACTTTGTATGAATTATTCCAGGGAAGAAGTATTTTCATTACAGGATGAAGACTTCACCAAAGGGTTTATGGGGGTAATCAATGATGGGGAAAGCCCCATTGATGTTATAACCATTGTTCACCATTCTCTCTCTTTTGACGAAGCCGAAAAAAATCATATTGCATTTGAAGTAACGTCCGGCACTGTAATGAAAATTGTGCCTTATGATTTTTTAAAAGACATGAAATTATTTGCCCGAAGAGATAAAGATTTATTTGATATTGCCCGCCTTGAAGAAATAAGAAATTTGAAAAAATAAAATCATATCTCCGGCAGCATCAGCCTTTTCCTTTTGGAATAAATGCGAATGGCTACCACGATCACTACACAAATAACCAGGTTTATATTTCCCGGTATCGGCACTTTTTTTAGCAAAAGATAAATGCCTCCTCCAATCGCACAGGCCGTTGCATACAACTCTCCTTTCTTAAAAAGGTTTGGTACCGCATTACAGAATATATCTGCGATCAAGCCCCCGAATGTAGCAGTGATAACACCCATTACCAATGCATATATACTGTTCAGTCCATTCTGCTGTGCCACTTCAATACCAACAGTTGTAAACAATCCCAGCCCCACAGCATCCGTAAAAAAAATGGTTCTCTTAAAACGTTTTACATTCTCTTTTAGTAAAAAGGTAAAAGCCGTACCTGCAAATACAAGTAAAAGTGCCACATTATCATTTATCCAGTTTACCGGGTGTATGCCGATTAAAAGATCACGGGTGGTGCCTCCTCCGTAAGCTGTAACAAAAGCAACCACGATGCCACCAAAAATATCCATCTTGAAAGTACGTGCCTTGAACGCACCCGTCAGCGCAAAAACAAATATGCCGGAGTAAGAAATAAATTGCAACAGCGTCATACGTGAAGGTAACAAGCATAAGCTCTATTTTTACAAAAAAAAGATAATGTACAACACACTGCTCACTCAAAATGATAATGGAATTTTAACCATAACGATCAATCGTCCTGATAAATTAAATGCATTGAACAAATATGTTATTGAAGAACTGGGCAAGGCGGTGGATGAAATATACCAGGACGAAAATATAAAAGCTGCTGTAATTACAGGCAGCGGTCCAAAGGCATTTGTGGCGGGTGCAGACATTTCTGAATTCTTAACACTGGATGCTGCAGCAGGAAAAAATCTTGCTAAAAAAGGACATGAAATCGTTTTTAATAAAATAGAAAATTGTCCCAAGGCGATTATTGCTGCAGTGAATGGGTTTGCGCTGGGTGGTGGATGCGAATTGGCAATGGCCTGTCATTTCAGGCTTTGTAGCGAAAATGCAAAGTTTGGCCAACCGGAAGTAAGTCTCGGATTGATACCGGGCTATGGCGGTACGCAACGATTAACGCAGCTCGTTGGCAAAGGAAAAGCTATGGAAATGATGATGACAGGAAATATGATCTCTGCAAATGAAGCATTACACCTGGGACTCGTAAACCAAGTTACAAGCGCTGAAGAATTATTACCGGCGGCAATATCAGTCTTAACAACCATCATGAGTAAGGCCCCGCTGGCTGTGGCCGGTGTAATTCAACTTGTGAATGCAGCGGCATATGATGCAGCAAATGGATTAAAAAAAGAAATAAATGCTTTCGGTGAGCTCTTTAGCAGCGAAGATGTGAAGGAAGGGGCTACTGCATTTTTGGAAAAAAGGAAAGCTGAATTTAAAGGAAAATAGTGATTCAAGAATTCTCTTTTTTGTTGTCGAAAGATTTAAGAGATTTCTATTCTTTCTTTTTTGCTTGTCCAAAAAAGAAAAGAAATTTAGAATATATCTATAACTTTCACAAACCTTCCCATATAATAAGTATTTAAGGCTGTAATTGTTACACCATATTGCTTTCCTGAAGTGGAATGAATAAATCGTAAGGTATCAACATTCTCAACTACGATACCCATGTGGCCAACAATACGAATAGTACTGTCGGTACCGGTAAATAAGATAAGGTCGCCAGGCTTGGCAACCGCAAGCTCAACGGGTTTGCCTACATTGGTAAAATTTACAGATGACCTGGGCACTTGTATATTGTAATGATTAAAAACATAGGTAATAAAACCAGAACAGTCAAAACCGTCCTTCGGATCTGTGCCTGCCCATTTATAGGGAATACCAATTTGAGTCTTCGCAAAATCTACAATATCATTCCTGTTGGCCGATTTAGAATCAATAGCAACAGGGGCCGCAGGCTTTTCTAAAACCGTATCCATATTTACGGTAATCATTTCACTGTCATGAATTGGCACTTCGGAATACTCCTGTTGCTTATTTCCTGTGCAGGAAAAAACTGTAAAAACTATGATTACATAAAATACTGCCTGCTTCATTAAATTAATTTCATGATAAGCTTCCAAATCTATGCCTAACCTCGGCCTCACCCACCTTCTCCCTCTCCGAAAGAGAGGGAGCGGTACTTCAAAATAAAGCCAAACATTTGATCTTCCACTTGACACCTCACCCAACTTCTCCCTCTTCGAAAGAGAGGGAGCGGTGCTTCAAAATAAAACCAAACATTTGATCTTCCAAATCAGCACCTCACCCACCTTCTCCCTCTCCGAAAGAGAGGGAGCGGTATTTTAAATAAAGCCAAATATTTGATCTTCCACATCAACACCTCACCCACCTTCTCCCTCTCCGAAAGAGAGGGAGCGGTACTTTAAAATAAAGCCAAACATTTGATCTTCCAAATCAGCACCTCAC
>JBDSEE010000183.1:0-14968 GCA_039920245.1 Ferruginibacter sp. | reverse complement strand
GAACAGCTGCATTACCTCTTGCTTCATTACTCCAGCTAAAGGTTCGGTGTGCAAAGTGAATTTTGATATTGAATTTCTTAAACAATTCGCTCCACAAGACTCCTACCTGTTCACCTTGCGCAATTGAATTAGTAGATACAAATGCTGTTTTAGTAAGTATAGTGGTGTCCTTCCCAGTGTAAGACTGCATATATGTGGCTGCTTTGATATACCAGGCGGTAACATAATCCAATACGCCTCCACCGTTTACTTCTTTGAAAGTCAAATCCATATCAGACTTCTGATTAGCGTTCATTAAATGCTTTCCAATGAATGGCGGATTACCTAAAATGTAGTCAAACTTTTGTACTCCCTTCTCCCAGGGCAAAGGGTCAATCAGGCTTTGCCAATCCATTCGTAAAGCATTTCCATGTACTATAGTTGCGCTTTTCTTTAGTGGTATTCTTTTGTAGTATTCACCAAAAGCAAGGCTTGCCATTTCATTCATCTGGTGGTCAATCAACCACATTGCTACCTGTGCTATCTGGCTCGGAAAATCTTCGTATTCTATGCCATAAAACTGGTCAACATCAACTAAAAAGTATGTATTAATGCTAATGAGTTGCTGGGTTGATTGCCATTCATTTTTAAGAAGAAGTTTTACGATTTCGAGTTCCAATAAACGAAGTTCACGGTAACTTATGATTAAGAAGTTACCACATCCGCAAGCTGGGTCTAAAAATTTTAACTTACTTATTCGTTCATGAAGTTTTTGCAATGCTTTTTTATCCTTCTTATTCTTTTGAAACTGCGCTTGTAATTCATCTAAGAAAAGTGGCTGTATCAGCTTCATTATATTCTTCTCACTTGTATAATGCGCACCTAAGTTCCTGCGTGCCTTTTCATCCATCACACTTTGAAACAATGAACCAAAGATTGCCGGTGATATTTTGCCCCAATGCAAACCGCAACAATGAATGAGGTTCTTTCTCATGTCGCTATCGAACTCCGGCATCGAGAGTTGGGTTTCAAATAGCTTTCCATTAACATAAGGAAATGCGTTAAGCATTTCATCAAGATTCTTATTCCTTTTTTCATTAGGTGTGTTTAGCACCTGGAACAGTTGTGCTATTCGGGGTGCAAGGTCGCTGCCGTCTTCAGAAGTTCTTTTTTCTATAAAATCAAGGAAGGTGTTTTTCTCAAAGATGTTTGTATCATCGGCGAACATGCAGAACACCAGGCGCACAAGATATACTTCCAGTTCATGGCCTACGTAGCCTGCTGCTTTTAGTTTATCATGCAGCTTGCCCATCCGCTCTGCTGCATCTATGTTTACAATGTCCTGTTCTTTGTAAATCCTTTTCTCATAGCCAGCAATGTTTCCAAATACCTGTATGTTTTGTAACAGACTGTTTAAAGTAAAACTTGTTTTACTGCCGTTTTCATCATAGACATCAAAGCGTTCAAAATCGCTTATGATTATCTGCCTTGGTAGTTCATAGTCCTGCAAGCCCGCACAGTAATCTTTAGCCTGCATATAAGCCTTTTCAAGGTCCTTACCCCGGCTCTTCATCTCAACCAGTAGCTGACCCTTCCAAAGCAGGTCAATATAACCATCTGCCTCGCTTAGCTTCTTAACTTTATGTTCAAATGTTGCAACTTTTTTTCGGCTTACACCAAAGATGTTCAGGAAGTCAATAAGAAATTCTTTTGCATCAGCTTCCTCCCTGTGCCCATCTTCCCATTTTTTTATAAAAGTTTGTGCTCTACTTTTTATTTCGTTCCAGCTTAGGGTCATTTATATGTTGGGTTTAGTATTCTTTACAGTAGAATGTCTTTGAATTGTTCATTAAGTTTTACCCAGTCAACATCTCCCTCTAATAATTGCTTATCAATATTGAATTCTTCCGGGGATTGTGCAGTGTGCAAAAGTTTCTTTTTCCAGCAACTCGCATAAAAATATTACCGCCACCGTCAGCACTATAATTCACAAGGCTATTTATAAACTTACTATTTTCTTTTATGTCCAAATGACTTTCCTGGTCTGCGTTTAATTCTACTTTAGTTTTATGACTGTTTGTATCCTCATATAATTGCTTTAAATCAATTTCCAGGTTCTTTGTAATATTCGCCATGTTTGGAGAAATCAAATCAAACGTGAGTTGTTTGATTTTTTTTGGGTATTTGCGAACCAGGTTCCAAAACTCTTGCTTGTCGTAAATAGGCTCTGTATAAAAAGAAAGATTGAATGGTTTTAATTCTTCCTCTAAGGTTTCCTGAATGATGTTGCTTACTGTATTTATGTCTTTGAATGCAGCGGTGTTATTCTGAATAGCTATTTTCTGTATAGAGGGGTCATTGTTGAATGCTATAATGAAATTGGGGTAATTCTCTTCGCTATGCGGCGAAAGGTCTTTGCTATAAAGCGTTGTTGATCGTTTTACGCCCAATCTGTAATAACTCATAGTACCATCTGTGTACATGAATTTAGAAGTAAGTTCGGAATTGCTGCCCTTGAAGTGAAAGTCATCACCGGCTATCACTCTTTGTAAAATGTTGTTTTTATCGGCCCGAACCTGTTCAGCTGTTTCATACTTCTCAAACATATTTATCGGTAACGTTTTATCTACAACTAATTGATAGCGGAAGACTTCAAAAGATGTTTGTTGGTTGGGGTGGGCTTGGAGTTTTTTTGACATAAGCAGATTAAATTAATTGTATCAAATATAAATAATATTTATTAACAAATCTTACCATCCGGTATAATTTTTGTATATTTACAAAGACGTAATAAACCCTAATATGAGTTTCTCAAAGCAGCATAATGAACCACCAGGTAAAGCAATTGAGGCTTGCCATAATGAGGCTTTTGATTCTGGTTTTTATAGCTACTTCAAAAATCTTAAGGATAATAAAATATCGCAACTCCTGAATAGCAAAGAGCGAAAAGTAACCTTTGAAACTATTAGCTACAGGCAATTGAATAGCTGGGAGCAACAAGGTTTATTGAATGGGAACAGAGAGGGCAGGGAGTGGAGACGGTTTAGTGTTATGGATGCACTTTGGGTTAAGATAATTGATGAACTGCGCACGTTTGGAATGAGTTGGGAAAGAATAAAAGTTGCTAAAGAAAGCCTGTCTTATGAAAGCAAAAAATGTGGTGTAGAAATGCCCTTATTGGAATTTTATACTGCATTTGCCATAGGCTGCAAGATGACAGTACTGTTACTGATTTTTAAGGATGGCATTGCTGTACCATGTAGTGCAACACAATATAAAGTTGCGAAAGAAATAGTAGGAATAACGAACCATATCCAAATAAGCCTTAATGATCTGTTGCAAGAGATGTTCCCCGAGGTGGATTTAAGGCCAAATCAAAAAGTAGAAATGCCAATTGATATTGATGAAATGGAAATACTTGCATTTTTAAGAGTGGGGGATTTTGAAAAAGTTGAGATCAAGTATAAGGGTGGTAAGATTGATTTGATAGAAGGAACAGAAAGGGAAATAACGCAGAGAGTACATGATGTGATAAACGAAAAGTGTTATGAAGAGATCAAAATAAGAAAACGGGATGATGGTGTTGTGACAAGTATAGTGAGAACAAGAAAAAAGAAGTTAGGAAATTAAAAAGGGTGTTCCCCTTTTATTGCATAAAGCCAATACAACCGGTGTTCCCGGAGCTTGCGGTTCAGCAATTTTTAAATGATAAACTTAGAAGAATGTAAAAAACTTTTACAGAAAAACGGATCCACTTACACAGATGAACAGGTAAAACAAACACGGCAGCTCATTTATAAAATGGCTAACCTGGACTATCAATTATTTGTAACTCAAAAAGCGAACGAAGATGCCAACAGCAATCATTTACACAAGAGTGTCAACAGATGAACAGGCAGAAAAAGGCTACAGTTTAAGAGACCAGCAGCAACGTTTGGAAAAACATTGTGAGGCAAAGGGCTATGACGTAGTAAAGCACTTTCAAGATGACCACAGCGCCAAAACCTTTAACCGCCCGGAGTTCCAGAATCTGTTAGATTTCATTAAAAAAAATAAGGGTTTTGTAAAGAGATTGGTTGTAGCAAAATGGGATAGGTTTTCCAGAAACATGGAGCTGTCATTGAACATGATAACTGCTTTAATAAAGCTGGGAGTTATCGTTGAAGCAATGGAGCAGCCCTTAGATGAAAGTGTACCTGAAAACTTGTTGATGAAAGCGTTTTATCTCGCTGCCCCGCAGGTGGAGAATGCAAGGCGTTCTTTAAACACAACCAACGGCATGCGTAGAGCCTTGAAAGAAGGTCGTTATGTAAGCACTGCACCTTATGGGTTTAAGAATACAAGGGATGCACAGAACAGGCCTATCATCACTCATTCTGATATGGCACCGCTTATTAAAAAAGCGTTTGAGGCATTTGCTACGGGCACCTATCAAATAGAAATACTTCGTAAAAAATTATATGCTGAAGGATTGAAAATAAGCAGGAGTAACTTTTATACAGTGTTGCGCAACCCTCTTTACTGCGGTAAAATAAGAGTAAAGGAATATAGAGATGAACCTGAAGAAATTGTACAAGGAATACATGAGCCAATAATTAGTGAGGATTTGTTTTATGAAGTGCAGAATGTATTGGATGGAAAAAAGAAAGCGAAAACAAAATACTCTCTTGTTAATGAAGAATATCCAATGAGGGGACATTTAGTATGCCCAAGATGTGGTAGGCATTTAACAGGAAGCTCTGCGCTGGGCAATGGTGGTAAATACTATTATTACCATTGTACGAAAGGTTGTAAAGAGCGGCATAAAAATTCCGTTACACATAATGCTTTTGAAATATGGTTAGGGAATATTTCTATAAAGCCTGAAATGGCTTCTTTGTATTTAGCAGTAATGGAAGATGTGTTTAAAACAAATCAGGGCGACCGGAATGTAGAAATAAAAAAGCTGCAAGCTGAAATGGATAAGAATATGGAGTTGCTGGATAAGTCTGCTATGAAGTTTGTAAATGATGACCTGGACAAATTTGATTACAAGCGTATTAAAGAAAGTATTACTAAAGAATGTGCTGAACTCAGGAATAAAATAGCAGAACTGAAATCAACTGAAACAGGTTTTCAGGAATACTATCGATATGGCTTTTCATTGCTAAGTAACCTGGATAAATACTACAGCTCTGCAAATTTGGAAAACAAGCAGAAAATGCTTGGTTTGATATTCCCTGAAAAACTGGTGTTCTCTAATAAGACTTTTCAAACCATGCAACCTAATGAGATACTAATGCTGCTTTGCAATGGTGGTAAGGGTTTCAATGATACTAAAAAAGAAAAGAGCAGCGGTAATGCTGCTCAGTCCTGTGGGGTGACCTCGATAGGATTCAAACCTATAACCTTCTGATCCGTAGTCAGATGCTCTATTCAATTGAGCTACGAAGCCATTTTTTTTATTGGACGGCAAATATACTGCAATTATTATTTATCCTTTCATTCCCAATCAGAAAAAGATGGAGTATTTGATAAATCTTAATCTGTATAATGTTGTCTATGAAAACTAATATTTATTTATACAAATTTACCATCAAACATATCCACATATTTTTCTGATGGCATACTTCTTGTCAATTTCCTGCCCGAAAAAAACAGGGTTTTACATGCACTTCAGAACAGGCCTCTTCATTTCGCACACTATATTGCTTAAACATCTATAGGTAAATTTTACTTTCTATTTATTGCTTATTTTAAAATCCAAGTAATGACCTCTCATGCAACTTTGAACATTTCCCCAAACCAGGTACCCTACAATACAACGATGACCGTACGATCAGAATCAGGTTCCTTTTCCGATCATGCTTACCAGATCACAGATGTAAAAGGACGCATCATACGCAAAGGATCTATCTGCGACCGGATAAATGAATTCCGCTTAAGTGTGGTCGGACTGTCAACCGGTGCTTATTACTTCACTATGGGAACTGAAGCACAAAAATTTACGATTGTTTATGGATGATACGAAAAGAGGGCATAGTTTCCTATACCCTCATGTAACTATTTGTTGCAGTTAAACCAATTCAACTTTATCCATAATGTCTCCGCCACTTATATTATCAATGATATCGAGGCCATCGGTAATCTTCCCGAAACAGGTATGCACTCCATCAAGGTGTTGGGTACCCTGGCGGTTATGGCAAATAAAGAATTGTGAGCCGCCGGTATTAGGACCCCGGTGTGCCATGCTCATGACTCCCCTATCATGATATTGCTTATCTCCTTTTGTTTCACAAGCTATCGTGTAACCCGGGCCGCCAGCACCTGTACCATCCGGGCATCCACCCTGGATCATGAAATTGGGTATTACCCGGTGAAAATTCAGGCCGTCATAAAATCCCTGGCTAACCAGTTTCTTAAAATTGGCTGCTGCAATTGGCGCTGCATCATCATATAATTCAAAGCCGAGTATGCCCTTACTGGTATGAATCTTTCCTTTTGTAAGTTCAGTGTTTTCCATTTTTTTCAAATTAATTAATTCCTTAATTCTTACACTATTTGTTTAATAACCAGGAAGTTAAATAATGTTCAGCTATTTCCGGAAAACAAAATTAAGTTTATTAAATCCAAACGTTACTTTTTTACGTTAGTAGATTGGTTTTTCATAGGATATTGGATTTAAAAGCGGGGCTTAATTTTTATTATGGCCCCTTTTTATTTTCCACATCCAAATGAAAATAACCCCAACAAATGATGGAAAAGGCATGCCTGTTATTTTTTCATTGGCTGTTTCTTCCAATACGTAAGCGATCTCCACAACCATTCAAACGGACCAAAACGATAATACTTAAGCCAGATGGAAGAGGCAATCAACTGGAATATCCACACCGCCAACACAACATAATATAACTGGTGATATGAAAGCTTATTATAATTCCCCAAGCCATAACCATGGAAATATAAAGTGCAAATGATACTTTGCATCAGGTAATTGGTAAAGGCCATCTGCCCTACATTGCTAAGTGCCTTCATAAGCCATGGCACAATGCGGCTCCGGTAAACAAGCATGATAAGGCTTGCATGACCCAGGGAAATAAACAGCCTTTTTACATCATATAGCGTAAAATGATTGACCCGGTACCGATCAAGATAGGCACCATAATGCACCTGGCCAAGTTCTCCTTTATTGAAGATCAGCCATGCTACCGGTATACCAATTCCATAGCCAATGAGAAGCCCCATTGTATAGCCACCCGAACTTATCTTATTGGAAAAATAACCGATCTTAAATAGCGCCATACCAATGAGCATCATTCCCAGGCAATCCCATATAGCCCAGTGATAGGTTCCCCAGGTTTCATCATCTGCATTCCTTGGCAGTAAATGTGTGAATACAGTAATATAGCCCGAACGCATCCGGCTTACATTTCTTTCCGTTCTTTCCGGCGGTGGCCTCCAGTTCTCTCTTTCCAGCCAACTGGTTTTGGCTTCCTTTTGTTCAGCACTTAA
Organism: Ferruginibacter sp.; assembly: GCA_039920245.1. Classification (GTDB taxonomy): domain Bacteria; phylum Bacteroidota; class Bacteroidia; order Chitinophagales; family Chitinophagaceae; genus Ferruginibacter. The sequence goes on along the minus strand of JBDSEE010000183.1, from coordinate 7,498 downwards.
TTTCTTGCCTGATTTTTCTGCGGTTACAGCTTCCAGGTAGTCCAGTCTTTTTTCCCTGTCTTCATTATACCATAAACTTGTCTTTAAGGATGCTATGCAGAAACAAAGGATTCCCAAAATGATTAATAGCCTCGGCTTTGAGTTCCTGAACGGGTACAGCAACATACCACACAAGGCATAAAAGAAAAGTATATCGCCCCACCATAACAATACATATGCATTGATGACTCCAAAGAAGAGCAGCCATAATAATCGCCTGTAGTAAAGATGTATCACAGGAACAGCACCTGGCACTTCTTTTTTATTCATAGTGAACAGGATCATACCGGCGCCAAACAGCATGGAGAAAAGGCCACGCATGGTGCCTTCAAAAAAAATACTTACTACTTTATGGGTATAAAAATCTGTAGAGGTATAACTTCCATGAGTAAGGTAATAATAAGCACTCTGGTCAATTCCAAAACCTGGAATATTCATGAGTAGGATACCCAGCAGGCCCACGCCCCTGATAATATCAATTGTCTTTATCCTGTCTGCTGTATCTACAGGCCTCACTTCTGTTGTGTTGTTCTGTGCCAGCTCATTTGGCTCATTGGGAGTTCCAGGGTTCATTGATGTATCTAATTCCATAAATATTGATTATAGATTTATAAAAAAGAGTTAGCGGGGAGCGTTGAATCAAATGGAACAACTTTTTCTGCTGCCCTCTCTTTGCTATGATAGAGTTTTCTGAGCAACCATTCTGCCGGACCATGTTGATAATACTTCAACCAGATGACACTAAATGCTATTTGTACAATAATCATCTCAGAAGCAAACACATACAATTTAAATTGGTTTACCCTGCCAAAATAACCCATGCCATATCCATAAAAGAACAGGCTGCAAAGGATTGTTTGTAAAATATAATTACTCAGTGCAAGTTTTCCTGCACAACTAAATGCATGGCAAATGCCGGTGAACAACCGGGCAGATAAAAAATAAAGCACAAGGCCCGCATATCCAAGCGCCAGCAAAGCCCTTTCAAACGGAAAGAATATATCATGTGGCACAGCATATCCTTTTACATATTTAGTGAAATCATTCAACGTCACTTGTAAATAATAAAGCCTGAACCATCCCAATAATAAGCCTGCAGCAATACAACAAAGAGACAACAGCAGGTACTTACTCCCAGAATATTTGTTGGCAAAAAAACCATACTTGTATAACGCCATTCCTAAAAATATCATCCCGGCAAAATCCCATATACCAAACTGGTATGTCCACATAGCCTCCCACATCTGGGTATCTGGCAAGAGATGGTTCCATGCCTTTCCATAACTCTCAGTATGCATGGCCTTGACTTTCCCCTCATCTTTTTTCAGGTCAACCTTCATACTCCCAAGCAGACCTTCCCATGCTTTCTTATCCTGTACTTCCAGCTTGGTTAAGGTGTCTTTTGCTTTAATGGTTCCCTTAAATGCCAGCGTAACAGAATCCTTTTCATATTTTTTTTCCAACGAAGTAACGACCAGGTATTTTTGGTATTTATCCTGCTTATCAGCATAGCTCCAAAAGTTTTTTCCGCAATAAATTAGCGTCATCAACAGGGCTGCAATAAATAATCCCCGATAGCTCATTCTTACAAATGGGAAAAGAAGAATACCCATGATACCGAGGTGAAACAGGATATCATGTGTCCATAAAAAAATAACAGCATTGATCAAACCAAAAAGTATCAGCCACATTTGCCTCCTGATAAACAATTCAGGTGTGGCTAGTTTACCCGGCACTGAGGGCTTTGATAAAAAAATCACCATCGCAGCTCCGAATACAATGGCGATGAGGGCCCGCATTTTACCATTTATGAGTAGTTCCATCGCACCATAAATCCTGTAATTCCATCCTCTTGATACCTGCAACCAATGATATTGTTGCTGGTTGCTAAAGCCGCCAAATATCCATACGCTTACATATAAAGCGGCGAGGACCGCTATACCCCTCAGTACATCAATAGATTCAATCCTTAAAGATCTTGTAGATGGAGTCGCATCCTGTAATGACTCTCTGGCCGGAGTTGATGAAATCATTTGCTGTTGTTTTGGTAGTAAAGTTGAAATTTAGCTTTAATGTATATCATTAATTCTCAATATGCAAATCTTTTATGTTTAATAACTCAAGAACCTGATGATAGGAAGGGTTTCTTTATAACCAGCTAAAATATTTATCTTAGAAAATTCAACCGGGATTTATCCGCCTACAATCTAAAGAACCAAACAACTGTTAATGTGTAAGCACTATTTCATTTTGCCGCAAGTTTGGTTACGGCTCTCACCCACTACAAAGATCTCCTGGCTGTTTTTATTATTATTCTGTATTTTTTTAAAGGGATGCTCATCTCCCACCGACACGATAGAAATAAAAAGATTAAAAGAGTTGGCAACCCATGTTACCATCACCAGGGATAATTGGGGTATACCGCATATCTATGGACATACAGATGGAGATGCAGTGTTTGGGCTGATGTATGCTCAATGCGAAGAAAGTTTTGAGAGGGTGGAAAGAAATTACCTGCAGGTATTGGGTAGAATGAGCGAGACGGAATCAGGTGCTTACCTGTACCAGGACCTTGAAATGAAGATCCTTTATGATACCACTGCTGCAAAAAAAGATTACGAGGTTGCTCCTGCATCATTGAAAAAATTATTGCATGCCTTTGCAGATGGCATAAACTTTTACCTGTACATACATCCTGATACAAAGCCCAAAGCCATTACGCATTTTGAGCCATGGTTCCCGTTGATGTTTACGGATGGTGCATATATTTCTACCAACACCGGCGGACTGCAGTTGGAAGATATAAAGGCACTATATGGAAAAGATAACTGGCTGTCAGTTATACAAACCGGGACCTTACCAAAGACTACCATGACATCAACAGGATCTAATGGATTTGCAATAGCCCCTTCCCGTTCTTCTACTGGAAATGCGATGTTGTATATTAATCCGCACGTATCTTTTTTCTTCCGTACAGAAGTGCATATAATGAGCGATGAGGGATTGAATGCATACGGTGCTGCTACCTGGGGCCAGTTTTTTATATTCCAGGGGTTCAATGAGCATTGCGGGTGGATGCATACATCTTCCATGGCTGATGTTGCAGACCTCTATGCAGAAAAGATAACAAAATCAGGCGATAGCCTCTGGTATGAATATGATTCAGAAAAGAAAGCTGTCACTTCAAAAAAGATATTCATTACACATAAGACTTACGGCATAAATCAAACTGATTCTTTGCTGATATACTACACACATCATGGCCCTGTAATGGGTAGCAGGAATGGAAAATGGTTAAGCCTGAAAGAACATAATCGTTCTCTTGAGGGACTACAACAATCCTGGCAGCGCATGAAAGCATCAGGCCTGGTCGATTTCAAAAACAGCCTGCAGTTGAAAGGAAATACTTCTACCAATACTTTGTTTGCAGATGATAAAGGCAACATCGCTTATTGGCATGGCAACTACCTTCCCCTCCGGGATACTACCTACAACTGGGCATTGCCGGTAGATGGCTCTCTGCGATCTACGGAATGGAAAGGATTGATTGATATTGATCATTTAGTCAACATAGTAAATCCTTCACAGGGATTTATCCAGAACTGTAATTCAAGTCCCTATTCTGTTTCCGGTTTTCATTCTATACCAAAAGAAAACTATGCTACATATATGGCCCCTGAGCCAGATAACTTCAGGTCTATAAGGGCCATAGAACAGTTACAGAAAGAAACAAGTTTTACAATGGATAAACTCATTGCGCTGGGTTATGATCATTACCTTGGTATTTTTGACAGCTTGCTGCCTCCCCTATTGAAAGCCTATGATGGATTGCCCATAAACTCAACTTTTAGATTGCAACTACAGGAACCAGTTAGCCTGCTTCGCAATTGGGATAAAAGATCATCTGTTTCTTCTGTTGCTACCACGGTAGCTGTTTTCTGGGCGGGCCAATTCCTAGCCTCTGGAAATGTGAAGTTGGACACTGAATCTGGTTTGGACCAGGTAAAAATGGTAATGGAATACAATCGCCAAACAACAGCTCAACAAAAACTGGAAGGTTTGAATGCGTTGCTTGTAGGGCTGCAACGCATGTATGGTAAATGGAAAGTGCCCTGGGGAGAAGTAAACCGGTTCCAGCGAACCACCGGTGCCATGGCACATGACTTCACTGATGATGCAACCAGTTTACCTGTCGGCCTGGTCTCTGCGTTTTATGGATCACTGCCGGCATTTGAAACCACATGGAAGGATACGAAAAAACAATATGGCGTGGCGGGCAACAGTTTCGTAGCTGTAGTAGAATTTGGTAAGAAATTAAAGGCCAGGTCAATTGTAGCAGGCGGGCAATCATTTGATCCTGCATCAAAACATTTTAATGACCAGGCAGAGATGTTTATCAATGGCAAACTAAAAGACGTTCACTTTTACAAAGAAGATGTAGAAAAAAATAAAGAGCGTAGATACCACCCCGGTGAAGAAGAAAAATAGAATACTCCCAGATCAATCAACTAGTTTTCTTTTCCGGAAGCTAAAGTGTTTCTGGCTCAGGTAACTAAAAATGATAATGATAAAAGTTGTGATCAGCTGTGCAGCAAATGCTTCAATATGCAATGCCTCAATAAAGAGTTTTAGCAAAAAATAATTAATAATAAGGTTAAATGAAAATGATAAGAAATACCTGAATAATTGAATTCGTCCCTTCAGGTCAGAGTCTACAAATACGATATATTTATTTAAAAGAAAGCCTACCAGGAACGTAAAACAAAATGAAATGAACAGGGCAGCATTATGAGGCTTAAAGACCATTAAAGCAGTGTATACATTCTGCCGGTTGAATAAAAAATGGAAACAATAAAAATAGATTGTCAACCCAAGTACTGTATTTGACCCACCGCAAACAGCATAGCGGAATGTTTGTATCGGCATCATACGCCGGAAGGGCGGGTAAAAAACATCAACTATCGTGGTTATATGTTTTCGCATCAGGGGCGCAAAACTAAGTCTTTCTTATAGAGAAAAAGAGCATGCATAATGAGTAGTTTCACGCAATGGGAAAATGGATACAAAGTAAAACAACGAAAACAATATTGATCAACAACTTATTCTTAACGCAGTTTGTACCTGTTGTGGAGTTTTCCAGCCGGGCCTGCTATTCAAACAGGTATAAAAATACATTACCCCCGAAACAGGCTTATAAATCTTCCACTCTTTGTTCCTTTAAAATACATACCTGATTGCAAGACCGCCCCAGTTGCCCGAAAAGCCATTACCATAAGCATTACCGAATTCAAAAGAAGGTTGCCAGTCAAGTGAAACATTTATGGGGGCACCTTTGAATTTATAATCAAGACCGAGCACACCATCTACCCCAATGCCCGTTCCACCTCCATACTTTGTATTATAGAACCCGACGTGTGCACCTGGTCCTACATACCATTTCAATCCACTTGCATTAGCAATATCACCATGGATTTCGTACAGCCCTGTTATGCGTCCGCCCCGGTTCCAGAAATAACCCAGCCCTTCAATAGCAGCTTTCTCGTTCAAAAAATGTTTGATGCTTACGGCACCGGGATAAAACTTAACACCAAATGCAGTTTTATATTCCTGCGAGTTTACATTCGATTGAGCCAGTAGTTTTGATGCTGAAAAGGAACAAAGAATCATAGAAACAATAAAAAACTTTTTCATACTTAAAGAGTTGTTGGTTTGTGGGTTAAAATTCAGGCGTTCCTTGTAATTATCATGCCAAAGAAATGTTAAGCATGTTCTGTGACAGACAGTAGTTAGCAGTCCGCAGGCTGCAGTGGGCAGTCCGGAGTCTCTGATAAATTTTAAATGCATTCCTGAATAGGCAGTAACCGTTTTGCATCAAGATAATTAATAGCACAAGATCCATATCACAAAAGAGTAACTATTATTTTAACCCCAGACTGCCCACTGCCGACTGCAAACCGCCGACTGCCAACTGCCGACTGCCTACTGCCGACTGCTGACTGAAAACAGCCTGTCAATCCGCTTTAAAAACAACAACAAAAAACATTATCTTTATGCCCCTGCTAAACAACCGGATGTGAAAAAATTTTTATTCTTTTTTCTTTACATTTTGCTGGGTCATGTATCGTTACATGGGCAATGCCCTCCCAACCTTGATTTTGAAACGGGCACATTTGGTAACTGGCAATGCTGGACAGGCAATGCAACTGCTCCTGGTGGGAGAAATTTTCTGAACCTTTCTCCCTCGCTGCCCAATACTAACCAACACCTTATGTTAAACACCAGGCCCAGTGAGGGTTTTGATGAATATGGCCAGTTCCCTAAGAATTGCCCAAACGGAAGTAGTCATTCTATTAAGCTGGGAAATGCTAACACTGGTGCCCAGGCTGAAGGAGTATCCTATACATTTACTATTCCGGCAACATCTTCTAAGTTCAGCTTAATCTATTATTACGCAGTAGTCTTCCAGGATCCTGGCCATCCTGATTTCCAACAACCACGGTTAGAAATTGACATAAAGAATATTACAGACAATATCACCATAGGGTGCTCATCTTTTTCTTTCATTGCCACATCATCATTACCGGGATTCCAAAGATCAAATGTAGGGGCAAGTGTGTGGTACAAAGACTGGTCAGCTACCTCCATCAACCTTGACGGTAATGAAGGAAAAACCATACAGTTATTTTTTAAGACCGGTGATTGCACACTGGGTGGTCATTTCGGCTATGCATACGTGGATGTGAAAAGCGAATGCAGCGGCCGCTTCGTGGGAGCGACCTATTGCCCAGATGACACGGCTGTGAATGTAGTGGCGCCTTATGGCTACCAGAATTATACCTGGTACAACAACAATTTTACACAGATTTTGGGAAATACGCAATCACTGCATCTAAGCCCCCCCCCTCCGGCAGGAACCTTGCTTAAAGTAGAACTTACCCCTTTTGATGGATATGGATGTAAGGATACTCTTACATCAGAGTTACAGGATAGCCTCACCGTATTTGCCAATGCAGGTTCAGACAAAATAATCTGTGCTGGTGCAAGCGTAGAACTCGGTGCTCCGCCAAGGGAGACTTTTGTGTACCGCTGGTCACCTGCAACGGGACTGGATAATCCAAACATTGCAAACCCTTTTGCCTCCCCGGGTATTAATACAAGGTATATACTAACGGTAACCAATGAAGGAGGTGGATGTATGACAAGGGATACGGTAAATATCACTGTTGATACATTGAATCCTACCCTGGCGCTGGTTGGACCAGCCTCATATTGCAAAGGGAGCGATCCCTACCCTGTATTAACGGTATTACCTCACGACAGTATTCAATGGTATCGTAATGATATTGCTATACCAGGGGCAACCGTTACAAATTATACGGTAACCCAAACGGGCAATTATAAAGCTGTATTATTTACCAACTCCGGCTGCAGCCTGGCCACCCTTATAAAGCATATCGAT
>JBDSEE010000182.1:0-8326 GCA_039920245.1 Ferruginibacter sp. | reverse complement strand
CGGTAGCACCCGGCGGAAGCACAGGCACAAGTGCAAGCTTTAGTGTAGATGGGACTAATTTTGTTTTACCAGGCATAACAGGAACATTAAATACTACAGAGCCAGGAGTTTATGCAACAAAGTCAGTAATTAACGGGCAGATCTACTATAATGTAACTGCTAATGTGGGCGGTAATTCTGGCCTGCTTATGTTATTACACACCGACAGTTTAATGGCCAACCAAGATTATACAGCTACAGGAAACAGTTCTGAACCTTATGCTTTTTCTTACACTAAAAATGGCGTAATGTATCAGACAATCCAGGCCAGCAATCTCTTTACATTGCATGTTTCTAATATTACAAATGGTAAGCTTAATGGTACATTTAACGGAAATCTTTCCACGATAAGTGGCACTTCTTATCAAACAGTAGTTATAAGTAATGGTGTACTGACTAATGTGAAAATAATCTACTAAAAAACTTTCTAGGGTAAGCTGCCTGTCCGATATATATATTTCTATGTATGAAAATCATGTTTAGAGAATGGGAATTATGAGATAAATCATAATTCCCATTTATATTAATGAATACTTTGTGCAAGTTTTAAACAATAAAACTTTAAACTTATGCGAAGTATTTTATCATCAACAATTTTATGTTGCAGTCTAATAATTATGAGCTGTAACAATAATGAACCAGCTTCTAAAACAGAAAATGCAAATCCTGCAACCCCTGCTTCTGCAACTGGACAATCCGGCGTGCAGGACGATGACAGCCAACGAAATGTAGTGCAAGTGGCAATGGGAAGTAAGGATCACAGCACACTTGTACAAGCAGTGCAGGCAGCAGGTCTTGTAGATGCATTAAGTAATGCAGGTCCTTTTACAGTATTTGCACCCACAAATGAAGCGTTCAGTAAATTGCCCACAGGTACCGTAGAAAATTTATTAAAGGCAGAAAATAAAGAACAGCTCACTGACTTGCTGCAATACCATGTTTCTGTAGGTGTATATAAAACAGAAAATTTAACGGATGGACAGCAGATAGGCCAGGTAAACGGAGGCAATATTACCATTACAAAGAAAGATGGCAAGTTTATGGTGAATGGTACAGCAAACATTATCGCATCTATACCAGCATCTAATGGAATTATTCATATTATTGATGGGGTACTGGCTGCAAAATAAACAGCTAATCATACTATAATAAAGCAATTGATTACAATAGCTTTATTATTTTAGTTAAGGTTGATAAATTTTTCATTATCATCACGGCGCTGTTTCAATATCTTTTCTTTAAAAATATCGGAGATGCTGATTGCCCTCGTCTTAGCGAGGGTAGCATTTTTACCTTCAAATATGGAGTTGACAGTATCCAGGAATAATTGATTCCATCTGGTAAAATGCACTTCTGCAATAGGAAAAATAAAATGCATGTTTTTATGCAGGTGCATAGGAACGCCATCGTACGTTCCGGTAAATAAAATAATATTTTCCCAGAAATCATACATCAGTAATAATGGCGGTGGCCAACTTGCCGAATACGAATCATTGAAAATTAATTTCAATTCTTTATCAGCAATAACTTTTTCATAAAAGTTATTTACCAGTAACTCAATATCAGTTCTTGTTTCAATATCAGGCTTCCTGTTGCTCATTACCGGCGTCTAATAAAGTTTTTATTTTAGTAAGCTGTTCTTCATTACATATTTCCTGCATCAATGGGAAAAGTTCCCGTTCTTCGGTACGAATGTGTTTCTCAAGTAACATACCGGTTTCATGTAAGTGATTTTGTAAATCTTTATGTCCTGACACTGAACCAAATAATAAACGAAGTGATGTATGTTCTGAAAATATTGACTCGATTGCTGCATCCATTTCTTTATCAGTGCCCTTTATGAATGCTAAAGCTTTTTCTTCCTGTTCAAAATGTTTAACTAAGTGCTCCTGGTAATACTTAACTCCGTAAGCAGCTTTTCCTTCCACGGTTGAAGGCAGGCTTTTATATGCCGGTGCATCCTTCTGTATTAACCTGGCCAGTATCAAAGCCCCATGATGGTCCCTGGATAATGAAACAAGAGAAATATGTCGTTGCATAGTTATAAGTCTTTCTTATTAAATTTTTTTACAGCAAAAAACACTGGCAGGAATATCCATAAAGCCATAGCAGAAAAAGAAAATATTAAACCTGCATAGGTTCCAAAAAAATCTTTAAAAACAGCGCCGGTATAACCCATCATGGCAGATACATCCAGTTGTAATAATATTAATATTCTGCTCAGGTCAATTGGATTTAATGCACTCAACCCTATCATAGGCTTTTCCAGCGGGTAATCCGCAAATTGGAATAAAAGAAATAAAACCAATCCATCAAACAGCAATGAAAAGTAAAGCCAAAGCATTATTGAAAAACCAATGCCCTTTGCTTTATCCCTGGTCTTCACTGCTGCCAGCATTGCGATTGCAACAAAAATGATACTTAGTAAAACTCCATTTGCAATCATGGTAAAACCGATAGCATTGCCCTGGTATAAAAGTATTGGTATGCCGGCACCAACAAAGAAAGCAAGAGAAAGAGATAATGCAAGGCCGGCAAATAAACTAAGCCAGATGGTCTTTCGTTTTAGGGGCTGGCTTACAAGCAACTCTATGAACTCAGCACTATTATAAACATAAATGGTAGAGAAAATAATACAAACCAATGGTACTATGAGCAATATAATATTCAGCAAGCTAAGCAACCCTTTACTGCTATTGTCTTCCAGGCTAAAAACGCTTAAGGAGGCTGCAAGCAAAAACAATGTATACACAAGTACAATCTTGTTGCGAAGAATATCTGTAATTACGTATTTAATTATTTTATACATTTTTTAATTATTTGTCATTACCCTCGCTATAGCTTTTGAAAGTTTATCCTCACCAGTATCAAGTCGCAACGCTTCAATAGTTTTATGAAAGACCAGGTTGCCGTCCTGCATATATATAACTCTTGTTATCAGTTCATCTAATTCGCTAAGAACATGTGATGTAATAATCACGAGCTTTCCTTTATCTTTTTCCGAAATTATTTTTTCCTTTAATTTTTCAGATGCAACCGGATCAAGTCCTGCAGTTGGTTCATCCAGGATAAGCACTGATGGATTAAATAAAAATGCAAGTGCCGCACTTACTTTTTGGGTTGTACCTCCGGAAAGTGTTCTCATTCTTTTATGCAGAATATCATTCAATGAAAAAGAATGAATGAGGTCTTCGTCGAGTGAAGTTTTTTTGTTCCGGATATCCTTCATCATGTCCAATACCTGGCCAATGGTCATGTTATCAGGATATCGTCCAATCTGTGGCATATATCCAATCTCATCCCTGTATTTCCAGTTGTGTAATATGTTCTTATCCTTGAAAGTTATAAAGCCACTATCTGGTACAACCATTCCCAGGATAGATTTTATAAGCGTGGTTTTACCGCTGCCATTGGGCCCTATCAAAGCAATGCATTCTCCCTTATTGCAGGTAGTAGAAACATTGTTCAGCGCCGTTAATTTTCCAAACCGTTTTGATACGTTACTTGCAATAATCATTTGGTGAATTGTGAATTAATCAATAGGTCATTGGGTCATTAGTTATTTGAATTAAAGATTGATTTTAATGGAAACTGCCTATGTTCTTTGTTTTTTACCCTTTTTATTTTTTGCTTCTTGTTACTTATTGACTTATTGGCTTATTGACTTAATGACTTCATTAAAAATCCTCTTCCATTAAAAAGCTTTCTTCATCAATGGAGCATTATCTTTTAAATTTTCTGGCGTAAGGCTTGGCAATATTTTTTCTGTTTTGTCAAGTAACGAGGTAATAAAACTCCTGAACAGGATCATGGCAGGAGGATATTTTTCCACTATCATGGAATACATGCTCACCGGCCTGTAAGGTATATCTCCCATCTTATCTTTATTTATATCATATCCTTCATACTTATCCCAGTAGTTATTATTGAATTTATTAAGTACCAATGAACCATTGGTGCCCACATCGAATGTATTTCCAATAAAATTATTTTGCTCCAGTACTACATCGCTACAACTTGCCTGTATCTTTAATGCCCATCCATTGTTTTCAAATAAATTATGCTTCATATAGATCCTGTTGGCACCCTCCATAAAAATTGCGCTTGTATTTTTTGAAAAACGATTCCCTTCCATGTAACCATCAGATATCTCCTTGAGCAATATTCCATGTGATGCATCTCCCCAGTTTTCTTCAAAATAATTGCTATACATTTTAATGTGATTGCTAAACATTACTGAAACGCCTGAGCCATTATTACTGAAAACATTTGCAACATACATGTCATCATTACTGAACATGAAATGTAAACCGTACCGTAGATTTTTAGTGGCTATATTTCGCCATATTACAGAGTTTTTTACAAACTCAAAATATATTCCGTCTCTGTGTCCCGTTATTTGGTTACCAATGATCCTTAAACTGTCACTCTTCCAGCAATGAATGCCATTGCCACTTTGTTGTTCTTCCGTTGCGCTTGCAGTAAGCCGGTTATTTTCTATACGGCAGTTGGTACCGTATTGAATATAAATTCCAAAAAATGTATCGTCTAGAATATTGTTTATTATAGCAACATTCCTTCTATCATAAATTTTAATTCCAGCCAGGTCTTCAAGACTGGAAATACCGGAATGCATTATCCTGAAACCGTCCACTACTACTCCATCGGCCATCACTGAAATGATCTCGTATTTTTTTTCTCCATCCAGCACCGGATGATCAATGCCTTTGAGAATTATTGATTTCCTGATGATTATATTTTTCTCTTTATAAATTCCATTTTCTACCAATATGGTATCCCCCGCCTGGGCTGCTGATAACGCCGTAGTAATATTTTTATATTGCCTCTGGGCACCGACACGTATTGTATTTGCCGATGCGGTGAAAAAACAGAAAAAGGGTATTATTAAGAAAAGAGATTTCATTTTTGCATATCCTCCCATGATATTTTATTACCATAAAATTTAGGCAACATACTGTGCAGGCTGTCTTCGCTGCTAAAAGCTGCAATGTTTCCATTCATCGGACTTTTAAAAGAAGGGCTTTGCAAAAAATAAGCATTTTCAACTTTTATCAATTGATGTGTGCTACAGAAATCTGTAAAATAAATTCCACTTACAGATGTTGGAATTATTTTTCCTGAATGCAAAAAGGCAACAATACAATGTTCATCATCAAACTTATAAACCATTGATTTTTTCGTTACTATCTCTGCTCCAAACCTGTTATCACTTATAGGCATCTTACAATAATCACAATTATCCTTACCGATACGAATGGGCTGTGGTGAAACGTTACAACCAGTTATCAAAAAAAACATGCTACCAATAAACAATGAAAGCTTTGGGCTCAATTTCATTCTTCTGTTTTTTTGCCACTCAAAAATTACGCAACCCAACAACAAGGCCCCCACTGCAACAAATAACCATCCTCCTTTGTCGGGAATAGAATACGCCCCAAAATTCAATAGCTGTTTAAAGCCAACCAAGGGCGGCTGGTAAGCCATTCCAGGAACAATGATAGCAGCATCCGGGTTTAAGTTATGGCCATAATTATATTCCCAGCGCCAGAAATCTACCATTGCTAATATGCCAAATCCAATAAACATCGCCAGCAAAATTTTCAACCAATTTCTTTTTGCTGAAACAGCAACAATTATAAAGCAAGCCACAAAAAATATAATTATATATGGCAAAACTTTAAACTCAATAAAATCATCAGTGTGCAAGGTTTTCATACCTATATAATGATTCAGTCCATTTATGATATCTATATTACCACTTAATTTATTTGCATAAATAGAAAGCGTTAAACCCTCGGGATATTGTGGTGCCATCAGATCGATACGCCACATGGGTATTACTAAAACCCACAATAAAGCCAGGCCACATATAAATATTATGGCCCGGGTCAGTATTGACATTTTGTTATTTTTCATTATCTAAATTAAAATACAAGAGAGCCATGAACAGTAGTGATACGCACTTATGCATATATCTCTCCTGAAATTATTTTTTAACGGCAGTATCCGTCTTAGGCATATTAGTACCAGTACTGAAGGTTATTGGAACATTGCTACCGGCTGGTGAAACCCTTACATAACCCGACATTTCCTGGTGTAATGCACTACAGAAATCTGTACAATACATTGGGAACATTCCAACCCTGTCTGGTACCCATTTCAGTGTGGTGGTCTCGCCAGGCATAACAAGCAACTCCGCATTCAATGCGCCTTTAATGGCAAAGCCATGCGGTACATCCCAATCCTGTTCAAGGTTGGTTGCATGAAAATAAACTTCATCCCCCATTCTTATTCCTTCTATATTATCGGGAGTGATATGAGAACGAATGAGCGTTAAATAAACTTGCACTTTATTTCCTTCCCTCACCACTTTTGTAGCGCCCTCGCCCTGGGACACATAAGGATGATGATTTGCTTCTATCTTAAAAAATTTTACTGACTTATCTCTTATTACACTTGCTGCAACAGCCTGGGCATAATGCGGCTCACCGATAGTGGGATAATCGAGAATCAACTGCATCTTGTCTCCACTAATATCATACAGTTGTGCACTTTGCGAAAGCTCAGGACCTGTGGGCAAGAAACGATCTTTTGTAATTTTATTATAGGCAACTAAATATTTACCCGTAGGTTTTCTTGTATCTCCGCCGGGGATCATCAAGTGACCAACTGAATAGTAAGTAGGCACCCTGTCAAGAACTTTTAAGTCTTTAATATTCCACTTTACAACTTCGCTTGATACAAACATAGAAGTGTATGCATTCCCTCTTTCATCAAACTCAGTATGTAAAGGACCAAGACCTGGTTTCTTAACCTCACCATATAAAGCAGCTTCATATTTGATAACAGGTATTCCTTCGTAATTACCTTCAAATGCTTTATCCGCAATTGCCTTCTGAATTTTATCAAAACTAAATACAGGAATGAGGGCTGCTAATTTTCCGCTGCCTACAATATATTCGCCTGTAGGATCTACATCACATCCGTGTGGAGATTTTGGACATGGGATAAAATAACATAGCTCTGGAAAGTCCTTTACATCAATAACCGTAACTTCTGTCTTGATGGTGGAAGTAGCGGTATGTGTGCTTTCGTCGAAACGATTGCTGGCATATTTCACAGCCTGCTTACGACCCTTTCCAGCTTTGATTAATTCTTCTGCTTTTTTCCAGTTTACAGCCATGATAAAATCTTTGTCACGCTTTGACGCATTTACTTCCAATAAAGTATTTGCTTGTTCTGTATTATAACAACTGAAGAAAAACCATCCATGTGATTTTCCTTTCCCCGCATGGCTAAGATCAAAATTTACACCTGGGCATTGCAATTGAAAAGCAATATCCATGTTCCCACTGGTTTGATCCACACTTATAAAACTGATGGTGCCTTTAAAATTTTCTTTGTAAGAATTGATAGGAACATCACCATTTTTATCATCTGGTGGTATACTAAACCTTGTGCCCGCTATTATATACTCAGTATTTTCTGTAAGGAATGGAGATGAGTGATTACCACCACTATTGGGAAGTTCGATAATTTCAGCGGTTCGAAAAGTTTTTAGATCTATACGGGCAACCCTGGGAGTATTATTCCCGTTTGCAAAAACCCAGCGCCCATCAATTTCCCCATTAGTTTGTGATATCTGTACGTGATGCAGATCATCCCATGGCACCTCGCCATGTGATGTGTTTAGCATAGGCTTGGTTTCTTCGCTATATCCCCAACCCTTTTCCGGATCAACAGAAAAAACAGGGATCACTCTTAACAGCCTTCCACTGGGTAATCCATATACTGCCAACTGCCCACTGAAGCCCCCCGAAACAAAATTGTAAAATTCATCGTATTTGCCAGGGGCAACATAGGTTTTAGAAGCAGCATCACCACTCACTGCAGAGCCTGCATTTTTGGGTTTGCATGCATTCAGGCAAAGTGTTGCGGCAATAAACACCAGGCCTATTATTATATTAGTTAGTTTCATTATTATTTATTTTAAGTGAGTTTTATCTGGATATTATTTGCTGAAGCTGGTGTTATTTCACACCATCATTCTTCCTCATAAATTCCAGAAGGTTTCTTGCATCTTCATCAGCAAGGTTTTGATTTGGCATTCTAACAAGGCAAATTTCTAATTGGGCCTGTGCTTTAGGATCTTTGTTTAACATCTCATCCGTATTGGTTATAAAATTCATTATCCAAACGGGTTCATGCCGGGCAGTAACACCCTTCCAACCTGGGCCAACCAATTTTTCATCTGTGAGTTTATGAC
>JBDSEE010000181.1:0-2129 GCA_039920245.1 Ferruginibacter sp. | reverse complement strand
TACCAGCAGGATAGCAGCGATCGGGTATTGCTTTGGCGGTGCACAAGTTTTAAACATGGCCCGCCTTGGCGATGACCTCAGGGGTGTGGTAAGTTTTCATGGAAATCTTGTTGGCGTCTCTGCTGATAAAAGCAAATTAAAGGCCCGCATCCTGGTTTGTCACGGAGAAGCAGACCAGTTTGTGAAGCCGGAAGAAGTAGCCGCATTTAAAAAACACATGGATTCTATTGGAGCCAATTATACTTTTAAATCTTATCCGAATGCAACGCATGCATTTACAAACCCTGGTGCAACAGCCAAAGGCAAGCAATACAATATGCCAATAGAATATAATGCCACGGCCGACTCCGCTTCCTGGAATGATATGAAAGTTTTCTTTGGGGAGATTTTTCATTAGACCCTTGCATCATAGACAATTTCCCCGTTCTTAAAAACGGAAACGATATTGAGGTCTTTATCCAGCCTAACAAAATCTGCTTTGTATCCAGGTAAAATGCTTCCGTAATGTCCTGCAATTCCAATGGCTTTTGCAGGATAAAGCGAAGCCATCCTTATTGCTTCAGGCAGAGCGATGGCTACGAATTCAATACAGTTTTTTGTTGCTTTCAGGATCGATAACGAAGAACCGGATAAAGTTCCATCTGGTAGTATATATTTTTCACCAGATAATTTATGAGGATACACACCTGCAGAATTGGCAACGGCATCAGTAATTAAAAAAAGTCTTTCCTCCATTATGGTTTTTGCAAGTCTTATCATTTCAAAACTTACATGATATCCATCGGCAACGATACTGGCCTGCACACGTGAATCTAACATAGTAGCAACTGCCAGGCCCGCATCTCTATGATGAATAGATCGCATAGCATTGAATAGATGTGTAACTAAATGTACCCCCTTATCAAAAGCCAGGTTAGCCTGTGTGAAATCTGCATCAGTATGGCCAAGAGAAATGCTAACGTTATGATGTTGTAACAATTCAATTACTTCGGCGGAACAAACTTCCGGGGCAAGTGTAATAATTTTTATAATTCCTTTTCCATATTCAAGCCATTTTTGTAATTGACTGATGGCTGGTTTAAGGATATGGGCTGACAAGTGTGCACCTTTTTTTATAGGATTTATATATGGGCCTTCCAAATGCAATCCATGAACTCCAGGATGGCCAACTTCATTGTACTTTCTCACTGCATCAATGGATTCAATTATAACCCTTTCAGCATTTGTAGCGATTGTGGGAACAAAAGATGTAGTTCCAGTTCTTATCGCCACATTATACATTGTTGTAAGGCTTTCAACAGAAGGATCGTCCGAAAATAATGTATCATTTGCTCCGTATACCTGGATATCAATAAATCCCGGAAGCAAATAATCGTTTTCAAAATCTATGGAGTTGCTTGTTTTTTCTTCACCAGAAAAAATATTATTGACAACTGAAATATTCCTGTTTGTAATAACTGCATCTTCAGTAAGGGTTGTGGCATTGCGGATTGTAAAACTCATTTAGCTAAGGTAAACAATGGACTTTAGCATAAAAAACATTCCGGGATTTTGATCCAGGAATGTTTTTTACAATTGTGATTTCATACCCACTCTTTATCTCGATTCACATTTCCGTTATTGCTCCTAATAGAAGGCATTCTTGTATTTTCATTGTATGAAGAATGAGATGAGTTTCTGCTTCCTCTTATTTGAGAGAAAGGTTACTGCAACTTTCATGTCATCTCTTTCGGGGCTATTTTTCCACTGCTTTTTTTCGCCTTTTACAGGGTTTTTATGTGGTTTAATAATTTTAGGTGACCTTTTACTAAGTCTGTAAAAGTTTAATGCTCGTAGCATTTTAAATTGCCTTTAATTAAAGTTGCACACATGAAGTTGGAGAAGGATAGAATTATTGATATAACTATGTTGTTACTCCTAATTGGCGCCATGCTATTAATAGTCTTAATTTTTTAGAGATATTGGTTTTGGTTTAGGTATCGGGTTTTTATTGGATAACAGGTCCGTTCAAAGAGCGGACTTTGTTTTTAGAGAAGGGAAATCATATTCAATTACCTTTGCGCCCATGACAATAGAACAACTTAAGGCTCTGAGAGACCGCACAACGGTGTTGAGGAGATTTCTTTGAC
>JBDSEE010000180.1:0-18484 GCA_039920245.1 Ferruginibacter sp. | reverse complement strand
CTGTAAAATCGATACCCACAGTTATGCCATTGTAATAATTCCCTGCATGCCTTTCCTGAATGTATTTCCCGTTTTTACATACTCTCAGCACAAGTTCACATTCATAATGTAATTCATTCGTAAATTCGGGATAATAGAATGGAGTATGAGCTTGCAATAATGCGCTCTTTGGCTTCATGAAAATAATCGGTTCTTCCGGAATTTCATGACCAAGTTCTTTTGCATGATCGGCATAATTTCTTCCAATACATATTATTTTCATGGTAAAGCGGGTTTTATTATTGGCTTCAAGGGTTTAATCAGCGAAAATAAAGAAAAACACATTACAAAAAGAATATAGGTTTAATAAATGTTTAGTTTAAAAACTTACGTTATTATAAGCTGTCATGGTTTTATCCAACCCTACAAAAGCAAAGCTCTCAATGATCTCAATGCACTTCTCTATCTTCAATTTCACCACGTCAAGTTCTTCCTTTTTCCATTTTCCCAATACATAATCCACCTGCAGTCCTTTTGGAAAACTGTTGCCAATACCAAATCGTAGTTTGGCATAAGCATCTGTTCCCAGGATATTTTCTATATCCTTTAGCCCATTATGCCCTGCATGGGTACCTGCACCCCTGATACGCAATTTAGTGATTGGAAGGGCAAGGTCATCTACCACGGTCAGGGTATTTTCTACTAATATTTTTTCCTTATCTAACCAATATTTAAACGCCCTGCCGCTAAGATTCATAAACGTGGTGGGACAAATACAGATAAAAGTCTTTCCTTTTGATCTCACCTCAGCTTTGTAGGCGAGCCGCTCTACCGAAAAGCTACCGCCATGCTTTGCAACAAAAGCCATTACTACATCAAACCCTATATTATGCCTTGTTCCGGAATATTCGTCCCCGATATTGCCCAATCCTGCTATTAAAAATTTTGACATGGATTATTATACGTAGGTGCAGTTATTAAAAATTATTCAGCATTTGATTTAGATCTGCTTCAGTCTTCACTAGTACATCCCTTGTTTTACTACCTTGATTGGGACCCACAATTCCTGCGGCTTCTAGTTGATCCATTAATCTACCGGCCCTGTTATAGCCCAACTTCATACGCCGCTGAAGTAACGAAGTACTTCCGCTCTGGCTCATCACGATCAGTCTTGCTGCATCATCAAACAATGCGTCTTTATTATTAACATCAAAATCCTTTCCTTCCATTTCTTTTTCATCCACATATTCCGGTAATAAAAAAGGCTGTGGGTAGCCTCGCTGTGCACCAATAAAATCAACGATCTTATCCACTTCAGGTGTATCTACAAAAGCACATTGAAGCCTTACCACTTCTCCATTGTAACTTATCAGCATGTCGCCCTTTCCAATTAGTTGCTCTGCACCACCAGTATCTAAAATGGTTCTGCTATCAATTTTACTACTTACTTTAAATGCTATTCTCGCAGGGAAATTTGCTTTTATCGTTCCGGTAATGATGTTTACTGAAGGCCTTTGAGTAGCAATGATAAGGTGTATTCCAATAGCACGGGCAAGCTGTGCAAGCCTTGCAATTGGCATTTCCACTTCTTTGCCGGCAGTCATGATGAGGTCAGCAAATTCATCCACAACCAACACAATAAATGGCAGGAATTGGTGACCCTTTTCTGGATTTAATTTTCGTGCAACAAATTTTTCATTGTATTCCCTGATGTTCCTGCAACCTGCTTCTTTCAAAAGGTCATAGCGGTTATCCATTTCAATGCAAAGTGCATTCAGTGTATGAATTACTTTCTTTGTATCTGTGATGATGGCATCTTCCTCTCCCGGAAGTTTAGCCAGGAAATGATTCTCTATCACCTTGTAAATACTAAGCTCAACTTTCTTTGGATCTATTAAAACAAATTTTAATTGTGAGGGATGTTTTTTATACAGTAAGGAAACCAGTATTGCATTCAACCCAACTGATTTTCCCTGGCCTGTTGCTCCTGCCATAAGCAAGTGGGGCATGCTTGCCAGGTCCACAATAAAATTCTCATTGTCTATTTTTTTGCCAATTGCAATGGGTAAAGAAAAACTGTTTTGCTGAAATTTTTCTGATGCAAGCAATGTTCGCATGCTCACAATTGTTTTACGTGCATTGGGAACTTCTATACCGATTGTTCCTTTACCTGGTATGGGTGCAATGATACGAATACCAAGCGCAGCAAGGCTTAGGGCAATATCATCTTCCAGGTTTTTTATGCGTGAGATACGCACACCTGCCGCCGGAATAATTTCATACAGGGTTACTGTAGGTCCGACTGTGGCAGATATCTTTTGAATATTGATATCATAGTTTTTCAGGGTGCTGATGATCTGGTTCTTATTATTCTCCAGTTCATTTGCATCCTGTACAATTTTTTCACTACCATGACTCTCCAGCAAATTGATAGATGGATATTTATAATCTCTGAGATCAAGTACAGGATCATAAGGTGCCTGGCTCAATACAGCTTTCGCCGCAGGTTTTTCTTCCGGTATAATGTCGGCCGTTTTAATTTCAAGTTCCAAAGCGGGGATCTCTTTTTTATTCGCATGGACTACCGGAAGTAACTTCACTTCTTCTATTTTCTCTGGCTCTTCCATTTTATATATTGGCACATCAACCGCAGGTTTAATATCGTCCTTCTCAATTATTTCAAGTTGATGGTTAAATGCGGGCCCCTGGTCTGGGATTTCAAGCATTCCTGCATCGGCTCTCAAAATATTCGCTGCACTTCCTGCTAAATTAGCATCACCACTTTCATCTTTTTGTTCAAAGTTAATCTCAGTTTCTCCTGGTTCTGCTTGCCCTGTCAAGCTGCTTTTTGCCGGCAGCCTGAACACGGGATTAAATCGCCAGATTATAAAAGCCAGGAAAGCAACGGCTAAGGAAGCTATTGTACCAACCTGGCCAATGGTATTGTACAGATAATTTTTGCACATGTCGCCAAAAGCGCCGCCCCATGCGAAACGCTGCCCACCCATAATTACTGAAGCAGTTATGCTTATCAATGGCAGGCCAACTAACAAGTATTTTACATTGCGGGTAATAGAAAATATTTTTTTGCCAAAAACAAAATTGACACCTACCACAAAGAAGAAACTACAAAGTAGAAACGCTGCAATACCAAAACCAAAACGCATGAATAGTTCTGAGATGAATGCGCCAAACGTTCCAAGAAGGTTCTGAACTTTAATATCATTTGCCAGCAGCATTCTGTAGCTAAACTTATCCTGGTCGTCATCCCAAGTAAATAAGTATGAAGAAAAAGCAATAAAGAGTATGAAGGAAATCAGCATGAAAATAGTACCGGCAATCTTATGCGTACGCTCATCTTTAAGCAATTTTTTCACTTCTACGGGTTCTTCTTTTTCCTGTGGCAGCGATCCGGACGGTTGTATATGTTGTTTTTTAGATTTTATTTTATTAGCCATTGGAAACAAAGATAATTAAATCATAAGGGCAAAATACTGAATTAAACTACGTGATTTCAGCGAATTTATGTAGGTTTGACAGCAAACCGGCTTATTTGAAAAAAATTATTTTCTTACCCTTTTGCCTGCTTTTTTATAATACCATTTTTTGCCAGCTATTTACAAATCCGTTTGTGACAGATGTGGCAAAAATGGAAACGCACTTAGCTTTAGAAAATTCAACTTTCCTTTTTATTGACGCTGCAAGACACTCAACCTTGCCTGAGATACTTCAACAGCGTTTTACTCCATTAGAGCAATTTGCATTTAAAGACAAGATTCCAAACCGCCTGGTACCCTATCCTCTTTACTTGTCATTTAATCTTAAAAATTCAGGCAGCAAAAATATTTCCTTTTATTATTTTCCAGGAATGCTGTTCGATAAAACCATGCTTTATCAAATAAAAGGAAACAATCAGTTAGCTCCTATCAAGACAAACAACAATAATAGATCGGGATATATTTTTCTAACGCTTGCTCCAGGTGAACAACAAAATTATTTGCTACAATTAAAATTTACAAAAACCGGCGGCAATTCAATTGAATCTGCTATTATTGAGCCTTCTTTTATAAACAATTTTTCCTCTGAAACAAATCCGTTGCTTATTCAAAAACGAACAGCAGGCTTTATTTTAAGTGGTGTTCTGTTAATGATGATCCTCTTTACGCTTGTAAATTATTTCATCAATGGTAAGGTAGAATTTTTATATAACTGTATTTATTCTGTTTGCATGTTCCTGTTAATCATGCTTACTCATTACACTTCAAAAAGTCCGGGAAACTTCAAGGCATTTTTTATAAGTTATTTCGATCTGTTCTTATTGGTAATTGGCACTATTTCATACCTGGTTTTTACCCGTAAGTTTTTGGAGACGGAACGCCTTCATCCAAAACTAAATAAATTCCTGCAAGCAGAAGCATGGGTGCTATTTGTGCTGATGATTGCATACAGCATTTTACATTTCTTTTTTAATCAATACCTGATACAGGTTAAGCTGGAAGATGTCATGAAGATCATCATGCTTGTTGCTGGTCTTGTTTATATTTTTTTAGCTTTTATAGAAAAAAATCGCCTGATGTCTTATCTGGCTTTTGGAAGTTCGGCACAGTTATTTTTTTCCATCATATCATTTATACTTATACTTAAGCACGCAGACTCATCGCATCTTTTCACTTCGCCCATATTCTATTTTGAAATAGGTGTGATCTTTTCCGTGTTATTCTTTATTCTTGGGCTTACCTATAAAAACCGGCTGGAACTTATTGAAAAAGTACAGGAACAGGAAGCATTGAAACTGGAGGCAGAAAAACAAAATTTCGGAACCCAACTGGCAATTATAAAGGCACAGCAGGAAGAAAGAAACCGTATAAGTGCAGACATGCACGATGACCTGGGCGCTGGTATGACCTCAATAAGATTGTACAGTGAACTTGCCAAAGTGAAAATTGGGGATATGGCCCTGCCGGAAATTGAGAAAATTTCAACATCGGCTGATGATCTCATAAATAAAATGAATGCAATTATCTGGAGCATGAGCAGCCATAACGATACACTTGGAAACATGGTGGCTTATATCCGGAGTTATGCAGTAGATTATTTTGAAGATAAAAACATTTTAGTGCGGATAAACCTGCCCGAACGAATTCCTGAGTTGCAGGTGCCTGGCACATACAGGAGAAATATTTTTTTAGTTATTAAAGAAGCTTTGCATAATATCGTGAAGCATGCTGAAGCATCTGAAGTATTTATTACACTGTTAAAACAACCTGACGGCTTTACATTAACTATCCAGGATAATGGAAAAGGGATTGACTTTAATAATTTAAGAGCGTTCAGTAACGGCTTAAAAAATATGAAAAAAAGGATGGAGGATATTGAAGTAGAATTTAAGATTGAAAATAATAATGGTACCCTTATTACACTTTACCGGAAAACGAGGTAACTTCTTTATGCCTGAAAAAACTTACACATAACAACACCCAGCCAATTATGAAACAAAGGCCACCAAATGGTGTCAAAGGACCAAGCCACTTATAACCCGGTTGTACCATGCCTTGAACAATAGCCATGCAATACAATGATCCGCTAAATAATATTATACCGGCTATAAAAAAATATCCTGACCATAAAATTGACTTGAAGCGGAAATTTTGATACAACATACCTGTAATAATCAATGCAAAAGCATGATAGAACTGGTATCGCACAGCAGTTTCAAATGTGGCCACTGCTCTTTCACTTACCAAATCCCGCAGCGCATGCGCAGCAAAGGCACCTAATATAACTGCCAGCGCAGCGAGCAACGCCCCGGTTTTTAAAAAGCCTTTATGCATAAGTTATTGGTTAAGGGTTTATAAATTTTCTTATACTATTTTCATCCAGGTCTTCAACTGCAATTGTAAACTTTGCCTGCGAATAATATGGTTCCCGTTGCTGCAGTTTATTTTCAATAAATGGTTTTAATTCATCCTTTTTAATATTTTTTACCAATGGGCGATTGTATAATTCAGTGGAGACACGTGAGATGATTTGTTCTACAGATGCCTTTAAATACAATGTTATTCCGATTTCATTCATCCATTGCAGGTTATCAAAATAGCAGGCTGTGCCGCCACCGCATGCAACAATGACACTCTCATCGGTAGGTAATCCTTGAAGGGTTCTCTTTTCCCGCAGGCGGAAACCATTTTCACCTTCCTCATCAAAGATTTGCTGGATGCTTTTGCCGGTTTGATTCTCAATCAAATCATCCATATCAATAAACTTCAGGTGATATTTTTCGGCCCATTTTTTTGCCCAGTAAGATTTACCAGAGCCCATGAAACCGATAAGAAAAATACACATACGCAAATGTAAGCGCTGCAAATGATATGATAAAATCGGGGTCTCTTAGTATTTCTTTTGTGCAGTGGTTGTGTCTTCACAAACCACTTGTTGTTGCTACGGCCGGTAGTTATCGGATTTGACATACACTCTAAAATGAGCGTCGCTTAGTTTTTCTTTTTAAAATCACCACGCTTCCATGCTTTTATAAATTCATTCCATGCAAAAGGATTGAAAATATTTTGTGGTGCAATTTGTCCTGAGTAATAAAGTTTATTGGCGGATTGCCTCAGGTATTGATTGGATGCTTCTCTACCATCTGATGGTAGCGATGCAGCAAGAACTCGTCTTGTGGCTGCATTATTATTCTGCCGGGCAATGGTTATATTATCTGCCGGTACTTGCGTATTTATAAAATCTCTTTCAAACTGTGCCCTGCTGGGCCTGGGTTTTATAATAGTAGCGGGAAGAAATATTGTATCTGTAACCATTAACTGGACAATGCTTTGCTGGTTGCCTTCCAGGGTTGAAGGAATTTTTACAGTAACCGGCTTGAACCCAATACTTGTAAATTCTACCTGGTCGCCTTTGAGTACAACGATACTAAATACGCCCCGGTCATTTGTGATTGTGCCTCGGTTCTGCCCTTTTACAACGACAGACACTGCCGGTATTCCCTGCAGGCTATCAGCCGTCATAACCACACCATATAATTGTACAACAGAATCTTTAAAGGACTCAAACTGGGCACTGGCAGTCAACGGAGCAATAAAAAGAATTATTAAAGTGTATAGTAAAAATTTCTTCATTCAAAAATATAAGACTTGTAATGGCAACAATTTAGGTTGATAAAGGTATGCCGTACAAGGGAGTGAAACCATCCCGATAAATGTTGGGACTGAAAAAGGTTTTAAAAGCTGATTAAAAAAATAATTGCTTATTTATTAGTGAACAAAATAAAGGCATCATGGGTTAATTTTGCCGTTGGAAATTGTTTTTAACAAAAAATCAACTGATGACCAACGAAGATATATTGAAAGCGCTGAGTAATGTACAGGAGCCAGATCTGGGAAAAGATCTTGTAACCTTAAACATGGTAAAAGATATTCATATAGCAGGCAATGATGTTTCTTTCACTGTAATACTTACCACACCGGCGTGCCCCCTAAAAGAACAAATTAAGAACGCATGTATCAATGCAGTGAAATTGCTGGTGAATAAAGAAGCGGTGGTAGCCGTAAATTTTACAAGCAATACCACCAGCATCCGTGCTGACAATAAAAATATTTTATCAGGTGTAAAAAATATCATTGCTATTGTAAGCGGTAAAGGAGGTGTAGGAAAAAGTACCGTGAGCGCCAATCTTGCACTGGCACTAAGTGTGGGCGGTGCCCGTGTTGGATTGATGGATGCAGATATTTACGGGCCCAGTCAGCACATTATGTTTGGCCTTAGAGGAGAACGACCTATGATGAAAGACAATGGCGAAAAAGGATTGATCGTTCCGATTGAAAAATTTGGAATAAAAGTAATGAGTATAGGATTGCTGATAGATGAAAAACAGGCTGTGGTTTGGCGTGGGCCAATGGTGAGCAGTGCCATCAGGCAATTTGTGAGTGATGTGGATTGGGGCGAACTGGATTACCTGATCATTGATATGCCGCCTGGAACCGGGGACATACATTTAACCATTGTGCAGACAGTTCCAGTAACCGGCGTGATAGTAGTAACTACCCCACAAACAGTTGCACTTGCAGATGCAAAAAAAGGGATTGCAATGTTTGGGCAAGCCCAGATGAAAGTACCTGTAATTGGGCTGGTAGAAAACATGAGCTATTTTACTCCTGAAGAGCTCCCAGGTAATAAGTATTATATTTTTGGAAAAGATGGCGGTAAAAATCTCGCCGATGAATTTGATATTCCTTTCCTGGGACAAATACCATTGGTACAAAGCATTCGGGAAGGCGGTGATGCTGGTGTGCCGATGATGGCTGGCGATGATGAGATAACTAAAAAAGCATTTGAAGAATTTGCAGGCAATGCCGCCCGTGGAATTGCCATGCGGAATGCTAATATGAAGGCTACCGAAATATCGCAGGTGCTGGAATGACTGTAGTAAAAGCGTTGGATTTTGATGAAACATACAGTATGTCACAAATTTTTATTGAAGATGAATTACATATTCGTTTTGTTCATTTGAACCGTCTAATCAAAGCTAAAAAAGCATCAGGCCGTTATAGAGATTTAGATGATATCGAGCAATTATCAAAAGAATAATTTTACAACTTTATGAAGAATTCTATTCCATAATATTATAAATCAACGCTATTCTTTTTGTAATAATTTTTACTATAGCATATCAAAAATAAATTTATCAAAATGAGAAAATTTTTTCTTTCCTTACTTTTTATTCTTCCAGGCTTTTTTCTTTTTGCACAATCAAATAAAACAGCTACAGCTAAAGAAGACAGCATGTTATTTTCAAACGTGAAATATAGGTTGGTAGGACCTTTCCGTGGAGGACGAAGCGGTGCAGTTGCGGGCGACCTGAAACAGAAAAATGTATTTTATTTTGGCAGCACAGGAGGCGGTGTTTGGAAAACGATTGATGGTTGAAGTAATTGGAAAAATATTTCAGACAAATATTTTGGTGGCTCAATTGGCGCTGTTGCTGTGGCAGCATCAGACCCCACAATACTTTATGTGGGCGAAGGTGAAAATACATTGCGTGGGAATGTGAGTGAAGGTTTTGGCATGTGGCGGACTGATGATGGTGGAAGAAGCTGGAAACAAATTGGGCTAAAAGATACCAGGCATATTGCACGCATCATCATTCACCCAAAAAACCCGGATATTGTTTGGGCTGCTGCAATCGGTCATTTGTTCGGGCCAAATGAAGAGAGAGGTATTTTTAAAACAACAGATGGAGGAAAGAACTGGAAAAAAGTTTTGTTCAGTGATGTAAACAGCGGAGGTATAGACCTGGTGATGGAACCGGGAAACCCTGCAGTATTATATGCTTCTACTTATACTATACGACGCACTCCCTACAGTTTAGAAAGCGGGGGCGCAGGAAGTGCTCTATGGAAAAGCACAGATGGAGGCGATACATGGAAAAAGATGAATAATAAAAAAGGATTCCCTGGAAAAACATTGCTGGGTAATATTTCTATTGCTGTAGCTCCTTCAAATCCTGAAAGAGTTTATTCTCTTGTTGAATCAGAAAAAGGAGGACTATTAAAAAGTGATGATGCCGGAGAAACCTGGACTAACGTAAGTGTAGATCCCAACATCAGGCAAAGAGCATGGTATTTTAACCGCATTTTTGTGGACCCTAAAAATGCTGATATAGTTTATGCCCTCAATGTAAATTTTTATAAGAGTATCGATGCCGGTAAAACTTTTAAAGAAGTAAGTTCTTTACACGGCGATCATCACGACCTGTGGATTGATCCGGAAGATGGCAACCGGATGATATTGGCAGATGATGGCGGCGCTGCGGTAAGTTTTGATGGTGGCTCTAACTGGAGTACTTTAAATAATCAGCCTACCGCCCAGTTTTACAGGGTATCTACTGACAACTATACACCATACAGGATACTGGGTGCACAACAGGATAATAGTACCGTAAGAATAATGTCACGCTCCGAAGGTTCTGAAATAAATCAAAGCAACTGGTCATCCACGGCTGGTTTCGAAAGTGGTTATGTAGTTGCTGATCCACAAAACCCCGACATTGTTTATGGTGGAAATTACAGCGGCTACTTATCAAGGTATGATCACAAAACCGGTGAGAACAGGGCCATCAGTGTATGGCCTGACAATCCACTTGGTGGCGGTGTTGATTTGATCAAATACCGTTTTCAATGGAACTTCCCCATTTTCTTTTCGCCGAATAATCCTAAAAAATTATATGCGGCTGCCAATGTATTGTTTGCCTCAGAAAATGAAGGTGCTACATGGACTGCATTAAGCGGTGACCTTACCACCAATGATAAATCAAAACAAAAATCAAGTGGTGGCCCAATAACACAAGACAATACAGGCGTAGAAGTTTATTGTACAATTTTTACAGCAGGAGAATCTCCGCTGGAAGAAAATTTATTATGGACCGGAAGTGATGACGGTCTTATAAATGTTAGCCGCAATGGTGGATCTTCATGGGAGAATGTAACACCGGCACAAGCTGGTAAAGGTATGATGTGGAATTGTGTAGAATCTGATCCTTTCAAAAAAGGAACTGCGTATTTTGTAGGAACAAAATATAAGACTGATGATTTTACACCTTACATTTTTAAAACAGAAGATTATGGAAAATCATGGGTTAAAATTACTAATGGTATTCCTGCAAAACATTTTGCCCGCTGTCTTCGAGCAGATAAAAAAAGGCCAGGCCTTTTGTATAGTGGCACTGAATATGGCATGTACATAAGTTATGATTATGGCGCAAACTGGAAACCGTTCCAGTTAAACTTACCCATGGTTCCCATCACTGACTTAACGATAAAAGATAATGACCTGGTAGTAGCAACACAGGGCAGGGCATTTTGGGTAATGGATGATCTATCAATGGTACAAGCAGCTGGAAGTAATTACACCCAGAAAAATATTTTTGTATTGCCATTAAGAGAAGCAGTACGCATTGGTGGCTCACAAAACCTGAATGTAAAAAATGCTGGTATAAATCCACCTAATGGAATTGTGGTGAACTATTATTTGAAAAATGTAAGTGACAGTGGTTTGACTGAAATTTCTGTACTTGATAAAAATAAAAAACTTATCAGGAAGTACAGTACAAAAGCTCCCGCTACAGGACCAATTGGAAAAATAGAAACCGCAAGTGGTATAAACCGGTTTGTCTGGGATATGAACTATCCTCCAGCAGAAAATATAGAAGGGCAGATCTTATGGAATCGTGTTGGCACACTTAAAGCTTCGCCAGGTAAATATTACATTAAAATAAACCATGAGAAAAAAGACAGTGCCGAAGTTGAGGTAATGGTTAAAGCAAATCCTAATTATAAAGTTACCCAACAGGATTATGAACAGCAATCTGAATTCCTTTTAACTGTACGTGAGAAGTTTAATGAAATTCAAAAAGCTATTAAGAATATCCGTGAGGTAAGAACACAAATAAATGATTTCGTGGCAAGACAAGGAAAAGATAGCATTGGCGAGATAAAAACAATGTCAGATTCTATTAATAAGCGCATGACTAAAATTGAGGAAGCTCTATACCAAACGAAAGCAAAAAGTGGACAGGACGTTTTAAATTATCCCATACGATTGAATGATAAAATAGCAGGACTATATGGTTATGCAGCATCAGGTAATTATGCACCAACAAAACAGGTAAAAGAAGTTTACAATGAACTTTCAAGACAGGCGGATGTAGAACTAGATAAATTGAAAACGATCTTCACTGTGGATCTATCAAGGTTTAATCAACTAATAAGAGAAAAGCAATTGAAGGTTATTGGAGTGAAGCCAGAATAAAAATAGTCATTGGTCAATCGTCATTTAGTCATTAATTGGATACATAGTTATCCACTTTTTTTTATATGGAGATTGTAAGCTTTTAAATTTATTTCAACTTTAAATGCCCAGCCAGGTTTTCGCATTTGCCGAAAATAATTTCTCTTTCACCAATTTATCTATTTGCATTTGCCCGATTAATTTACCGGGTACATGCTCACCAAGAGGAAAAGGATAATCACTACCAAGGCAGATATTGTCTTCTCCAATTACATCTAAAATAAATTGCATGGTTTTTTCATCATGCACTAAACTATCTATCCAGAATTTACCGATATAATCTCTTGGGTTGATGGCATTATCAACAGCTACTAAATCGGGGCGAACACTAAAGCCATGTTCAATTCTTCCAATGGTAGAAGGGAACGATCCACCGCCATGTGCAAATGCCACTCGGAGTTTTGGAAATTTTTCAAACACTCCACCAAATATCATTGAGCATATCGCACGTGAAGTTTCCGCAGGCATACCCACCAACCATGGCAGCCAGTATTTCTGCATTTGTTGCTCCCCCATCATTTCCCAAGGATGCACAAATAAAGCACAGCCAAGCTCTTCTGCTCTTTTATAAAAAGGAAAGAAAGATTCATCACTTAAATTAATGCCATTGATATTTGTAGCTATCTCAAGGCCGGGCATTTTTAGTTCGTTGATGCAACGCTCCATTTCTGCAATTGCTAAATCAACATCCTGAAGTGGAACAGTTCCGATGCCAATAAATTTTTCTTTATTTTTTTCAACAGTATCAGCAATATTATCATTAAAAAACATTGATGTTTCTAATCCGTCTTTTGGCTTTGCCCAGTAATTAAATAAAACAGGAATGGTGGATAGCACTTGCACACTCACATCCGTCTTATCCATTTCTTTTATTCTCACAACTTCATCATAGCTATTGGCTTCTACCTCACGAAAAACTTTATCACCCTTCATCATGCAAGCTTTGCAATTTCTCTGCTCTACATGAATGAAATCGCCATAGCCAAATTTTTTAACCCAGTTGGGCATGTTGGCCGGCATGATGTGTGTGTGGATGTCTATTTTCAAATCGGGAATTTAAATGGTTGCAATTACTTTTAATTCGATGGCAATTGGCGTAGGTAAACTTTTTACTTCTACTGTTGTGCGGCAAGCCTGAACAATGGTAAAATATTCTGCATAAATTTTATTGTAAGCGGCAAAGTCATCTTTCATGTTGGTGAGAAAAACAGTCACATCAACAATTTTTTCCCAACTGCTGCCGCTGGCTTCCAGCACAGCTTTCACATTGGCAAACACCTGCTGGCATTCGGCTTCTATATTATATTTTAAAATATTCCCATCAGCATCCTTCTCAAGTCCGGGTATAGAATTATCTACTGGGCTCCTGCTACCTATGCCGGAAAGAAATAATAAATCTCCTACACGCCTTGCATGCGGATATGCGCCGAGAGGCTTTGCAGCTTTATCTGTTTGTATAATATTAGTTGACATAAATTTAGTATCAGGTTTTTTGTAAAATCGATTTTAATTTTCTTTGTAGTTGTTTCTTATCTGGTAGATAAAGCTGGTATTTAGAAACAAATATTTTATTGGAAATACTTCCGGTAGCATATTCCACCAGTATCTCATCCTTTTCAGTTGACAGAATTATTCCAATTGGATCCTTATCATCAGGCATATTCTCTTCCTTCTTAAAATAATTCAGGTACAAATTCATCTGGCCTATATCGCCATGAGTAACCGACTTTGTTTTAAGGTCAATGAGAATAAAACATTTTAAAATGCGATGGTAAAAAACAAGATCGAGATGATAGTGTTTATTGCGAAGTGAGATCCTGTATTGCCGGGCTACAAATGCAAAACCTTTTCCTAACTCAAGCAAAAACATCTGCAACTGATCAATTAATTTTTGTTCCAGAGCTTTTTCTGTCATCCTATAGCTCTGTGGTATTTTTAAAAAATCCAGCACATAAGGATCTTTAATAGCCTCAGTTGCATTTGAAATAATATGCCCTTTTTTTGAAAGCTCTAATACACCCTTTTTATCTTTACTGAGTGCAAGCCGCTCAAAAAGGCAGGAATTAATTTGTCTTTCTAATTCTCTTACTGATAGGTTTTCATTTATAGATTGTCGTTCATAAAACGTTCTTGCAATACCATCTGAAACACCCATTAATACAATAAAATGACTCCAGCTCAATTTGGCAGACACTGTCTGCCATTTCTTATAAGTAATATAAAATCTACGCATATCTAATACATTGCGTCTGCCAAATCCAGTGCCATATCTTTGTTTCAAATCCTTTGAAAGGCTTACCAGTAGTTCACTTCCGTATTCTGCCCGCTCCTCACCACCTTGCTCATATTTTACTATGTGTCTGCCAATTTCCCAATTTGCTTTTACTAATTCTCTATTAATAATTTTTGCGGCATGCTCTCTCGCCGTAGCAATTGTAAATCCAATATCATCCAAAAGTTTTTTATACTTTGGCTTTATTAATATTTTTTTATTTACTGATTTCATAAGCCCTTTTGCTTTTAAAATTCGATACAAACATTCTTCGCCTCGGTAAAAAAACGCATCGCTTCCCAGCCTCCTTCCCTTCCAACTCCACTGTTTTTCAAGCCGCCGAAGGGCGTACGCAAATCTCGTAGCAGCCAGCAGTTTATCCATACAATGCCAGTTTCAATTTCATTAGCCATTTTATTAGCTTTGCTTATGTCCTGTGTCCAAATTGTTGCTGAAAGTCCATATTCACAAGCATTGGCAAGTGAAATGGCTTCATTAGTTGTTTTAAAAGATTGTAATGTAACAACCGGCCCAAAAATTTCTTCCCGATTGCTTTCACAATCCGGACCAAGTCCTTCTATAATTGTGGGCTCTATAAAAAACCCTCCTTCATTTTCACCTGTAAGTTTTATGGCATTACCCCCACATAAAATTTTTCCGCCTTCCTGTTTTGCTTTTTCAATACAACCTATTATTTTATCGAAATGAATCTTGCTTACTATCGCACCCTGATTATTCTTTTCATCAAGGGGATTTCCTACAGTAAGCTGCTTAACTTTTTCTACAAATTCATTCTTAAATTTTTCATAAACTGAAGCTTCAATTAATATCCTGCTGCCGCATAAACATATCTCCCCCTGGTTGCTGAAAGATGATTGCAAAGTTGTTCGCATCATCTTTTCCCAATCGCAATCTGCGAAAATGATATTGGGATTTTTGCCGCCAAGCTCCAGTGATAATTTTTTAAACATGGGTGCTGCAATGGTTGCTATCTGCCTTCCTGCTTTAGTGCTACCAGTAAAAGAAATGGCTTTAATATCAGGATGTTTTACAATTGCCTCGCCACATGTTTGCCCCTGCCCATGCACAATATTCAGAACGCCGTCAGGAAGGCCAGCGTCTTTACAAATTCTTCCCAATAAAAAAGCTGTAACAGGAGTAATCTCGGATGGTTTGGCTATCACACAATTCCCTGCAGCCAGTGCTGGTGCAATCTTCCACGTAAAAAGATACAGTGGCAAATTCCATGGAGAAATACATCCAACAATTCCAATGGGTTGGCGCAATGTATAATTAACTGCCTTGCCCTCCATGCTATGAGATTCGTTGGCAAAATGCATAGCCCCAGTAGCAAAGAATCTGAAGTTTGCCGAAGCCCTTGGGATATCTACCTTTTTACACAGCCACAGAGGCTTGCCATTGTCAATAGATTCAGCAAGGGCAAGTTGCTCAAGATGTTCATCTATGCCTTCAGCAATTTTATTTAAAATAGTAAATCGATGTTCGGTCGGCGATGAACTCCATTGGGCAAAAACTTTTTTAGCTGCAGTAACAGCCGCCTCAATATCTTTTTTGTTGCAATCCGGCACCTGGCCATAAACCTTGCCCGTAGCAGGATTTACGTTATCTAAAAAATTCCCGCTAAGCGGACCAATAAAATTGCCGCCAATAAAATTTTCGAGATGATAAGGAAGGGTTAAATCCATGAAAAAGTTTCACACAAAGAAACAAAGAAAAACAAAGAGACGAAGAATTATTCACCATTGTCTCTTAGTATCTTTTGCATTATTGCATAGAAAAAAAATGCTAAATGAAGTTATCACCTTGAATGGAGCGTCGCAACAATGTTTAACCAGGGAACTAATGCTGGTAACAAAAAATAAAACTTAATTTTAAGCCTTAATCATCAAAATAATCGCCATGTCAATAGCTTCTCCTTTCAACCTTAAAAAATGGATTGATGAACACCGGGATTTATTAAAGCCTCCTGTGGGCAACCAATGTATCTATAAAGATGCAGAAAATTTTATTGTTATGGTTGTGGGTGGACCCAATGCCCGTAAAGATTATCATTACAATGAAAGTGAAGAACTCTATTACCAGGTGGAAGGAAATATTGTTTTAAAAATAATTGATGAAGGACAACAGAAAGACATTCCTATTAATGAGGGTGATATATTTCTGCTTCCCCCTAAAACACCGCATTCACCTCAGCGTGGGACAAACACTGTTGGACTGGTTATAGAAAAAGTAAGAGAATCTGAAGAGGATGGATTCTTATGGTACTGCGAAAATTGTGGTAACAAATTGTATGAAGAACATTTGCATGTGTCTGATATTGTAACACAACTTCCGCCCGTAATGGATGGATTTTACAAAGATGAACAAAAACGAACCTGCGATAAATGTGGTGCAGTAATGGCACCGCCGGTTAAGAAAGGATAATTTCTATGTTTCAAAATAAAAATGCTAAGTTCCTGATTGGAGTATAAAAACAAAACCATGGAAGAAATAAGATGGAAACAAAGGTTTCAGAATTATGAAAAAAGCATAATGCTACTGAAAAAGACCGTTGCTAAAAAAGAACTTAGCGATATAGAAAAAGCGGGAATGGTCCAATTTTTTGAAATGAGTTTTGAGCTGGGCTGGAATTTAGTTAAGGATTTTCTCGAGGCACAGGATGTAATTGCAAAATTTCCCAGAGAGGTTATTAAAGCAGGTTTTGAATACGAGTTATTGGAAAATGGTGAAGTATGGATAGACATGCTTGAAAACAGAAACCTAATGAGCCACACTTATAATGAAGCTTATGCAAATAAGGCTTGCGATCTTATATTGAATAAATACTTTGACGTATTGAATAACCTTTATGATTTTATGAAAAAAAAGCTATGAATATATTTGGAATTTCTGAAAAAAGTTTTAACCTGATTTTGCAAACCCTGCAGGAATGTGATGATGTGCAGGAAGCATTTATTTTTGGCAGCAGAGCAAAGGGAAATTATAATGCTGGAAGTGATGTCGACCTTGCTATAAAAACTTTTCGGCCTGACATTTCAATTGCCATGAAACTTTCGGCCATCCTAAATGAAAGATTACCTATTCCATATAAAGTGGATGTTATTGATTATACAACCTTAACTCACCAGGAACTAAAAAATCACATTGACCGTGTTGGCAAAATTCTTTTTTCCAGGCAAGAAAAAACAACCAATGTCCACAATTAGTGGTATGAATAAATAAGTGACATGATATTTGAAAATACACTTGCCTTTGCAAAACACCTGGATGATACAGATAACCTGAAAAGCTTTCGTGAAAAGTTTTATATCCCTATGATAAATGGGAAAGAGAGTATTTACTTTACAGGTAATTCACTTGGTCTTCAATCAAAAAATACACAGGATTATGTTTTAAATGAATTGGAAGACTGGGCCAATTATGGCGTGGAAGGTCATTTTTATGCACGCAATCCATGGGTGAGTTATCATGAATTATTTCCTCAATTGCTTACAAAAATTATTGGGGCAAAAGAATTGGAACTGGTGGTAATGAACTCTCTCACAGTAAATCTTCATTTGTTGCTCACCAGTTTTTACAGGCCTACTCGGGAACGTTATAAAATAATCTGCGAGGCCAAAGCATTTCCTTCCGATCAATATGCTTTAGCCTCGCAGGTGGAATTGCATGGATTCGAGGCTAAGGATGCCATCATTGAAGTTGCTCCTCGTGAAGGGCAGGCCTGCATTGAGTTGGAAGACATTTTAGCCACAATAAAAAAACATGAAAATGAAACTTCACTTGTTATTTTTGGTGGAGTTAATTATTACAGCGGACAGGTATTTGATATGCAATCCATCTGCAAAGCAGCACACGAAGCTGGTGCCTGGTGCGGATTTGATCTTGCTCATGCTGCGGGAAATGTTCCCCTGAAAATGCATGACTGGGATGTGGATTTTGCCTGCTGGTGCAGTTATAAATATTTGAACAGCGGGCCCGGTAGCGTGGCAGGTGCATTTATACATGAAAAACATATTGATAAAAATTTACCAAGGCTGGCTGGTTGGTGGGGTCATGATAAAACCAACCGCTTTAAAATGGAACATGATTTTATTCCTATTCCAACTGCCGAAGGCTGGCAATTAAGTAATGCGCCAGTATTGAGCATGGCGGCACACAAGGCATCGCTTGATATTTTCAATGAGGCGGGAGTGGAAAATATTTTTGCCAAAGGAAAATTGTTAAGTGCATTTACCCATTTCGTTTTAAATGACATCAACAATAAAACAGGGAACATAATAAATATCCTTACTCCTTCAGAGGAAACAGAGAGAGGTTGCCAGGTTTCTTTGCTGATACCCAATCAAGGCAAACGTA
>JBDSEE010000179.1:0-88959 GCA_039920245.1 Ferruginibacter sp. | reverse complement strand
TGGGAAATTATTAAAGCATTGGCCGGAATTGCCTGGCCGGCTACATTACAATTCCTGATAGGTTCTGGAAGCTGGATTGTACTTGCAATCCTTGTCGTACATACTGGCGGAAGTGAAGCCTCTGCAGGTTACCAGATAGCTATCCGGATTGTATTGTTTTTTATTTTGCCAGCCTGGGGAATGAGCAACGCTGCGGCTACCCTTGTCGGTCAAAATCTGGGAGCCGGGCAACCGGCAAGAGCCGAACTTTCAGTTATGCGGACAGCAAAATACAATGCCATTTTTATGGGCGTTGTTTCTCTTATCTTTTTATTGTTTGCAAAATTTATCATCTCTTTTTTTACAAGCGAGCCTCCAGTGGTTGCCTATGCAGTCAAGGCCGTTAGAATCGTGAGTGCTGGGTTCATTTTTTATGGAATGGGAATGGTGATGGCCAATGCATTCAATGGTGCCGGCGATACACGTACGCCAACGGTAATCAACCTGTTTGGTTTTTGGTTCTTCCAAATACCTCTTGCATATTCTCTTGCCGTGTTATTAAATTGGGGACCAACAGGCGTTTTCCTTTCGATACCTATTGCAGAGACCGCCATTAGCCTGGCATCATGGTTTTGGTTTAAGAAAGGAAAATGGAAGTTAAAAAAAGTATAATGCGGCCGGATGGTCAGCTTTGGCCATTGTAAGAGCTATATAGCTGATAGGCATTACTTATATTTGCCCCCCAGACAATATTTTTCTATGGCTTTATTTGATTTAAAACTTCCGGCATCAATAGCGAGGGCGCTAAATATACCGGTTAGTGATGCCAAGCGGCAGCAAATAAAAGTGCTGAAGAAGTTATTGAAAAAAGCAAGATTTACCCAGTTTGGACAGCTATATAAATTTGATGAGATCTTAATGAGCCGGCACGCTGGTAAAAAATTTCAGCAAAAAGTTCCTACTTACAATTACGAAAAAATCTACAATGATTGGTGGTATAAGACTCTGGAGGGTATTCCTGATGTATGCTGGCCAGGAGTAATAAAATATTTTGCTTTAAGCAGTGGAACGAGCGAATCGTCAAGTAAACATATCCCGATAACCAAAGAACTTATCCGAAGTAATACTATTACAAGTTTAAGGCAATTATTCAGCCTTGCCCGGTATGAGCATGTGCCAAAAAGCGCCATCGGAAAAGGGTGGTTGATGCTGGGCGGTAGTACACAATTACAAAAAGGTTCCAGCTATTATGCAGGAGATCTCAGTGGTATCCAACAAAAAAACCTTCCGTTCTGGTTCCTTGGCCTTGGCATTTATAAACCTGGCAAAAAAATAGCAAGGGAAAAGGACTGGGCCAAAAAACTGGAAGAAGTTGTAGAGAATGCACCTAATTGGGATATCGGTTTCATTATGGGCGTTCCGGCATGGCTACAGTTATGTATTGAAAAAATAATAGAGCGATACAAGCTGAATAATATTCATGAACTCTGGCCTAACCTTGCGTTCTATGTTCATGGAGGTGTGGCGATGGAACCTTACAAGAAAGGGTTTGAAAAATTACTCGGCAAGCCCATTACTTATATTGAAACCTACCTTGCAAGTGAAGGCTTTCTTGCTTACCAGAGCAGACAGGATACCAGGGGAATGCAGCTGGTCCTGAACAATAATATTTTCTTTGAGTTTGTGCCATTTGACGATAAAAATTTTGATAGCGATGGCAATATGGTGGAAGATCCTGAGGCATTTATGATCCACGAAATAGAAGAAAATAAAGATTACGCAATACTGATAAGTACCAATGCCGGGGCATGGAGATATGCGATAGGTGATACTGTAAAACTCATTGATAAAGAGCGGGCAGAAATTATTATCACAGGTCGTACAAAACATTTTCTAAGTCTTGTAGGCGAGCATTTGAGCGTAGATAATATGAACGGGGCAATAGAGATGGCGTCCGAAGAATTGAATATTGATATACCTGAATTTACAGTTGCCGGGGTGCCTCATGGCAATTTCTTTGCGCATGAATGGTGGGTAGCATGTGACGATAAAGTAGATCCTGTTATGCTTGCATCATTGATAGATGAGAAATTAAAGATCTTAAATGATGATTACGAAGTGGAGCGTGGGCATGCATTGAAATCCGTAACTGCTCATGTATTACCTGAAAAGATCTTTATGGGTTTTATGAAATCAAAAGGAAAGGTAGGCGGGCAGCACAAATTTCCACGGGTTCTTAAAGGAAAAATGCTGGAAGAATGGACTCGTTACCTTACCCTTCACCAACCAGTTTCACAATATTAAATAAAGAAAAATTAGCGGATGACCGAAGCCATTATTTCAGGAATATTACTGGGGTTGGCGTTGGTGTTCTCCGTGGGTCCTGTTATTTTTAAAATAATCAGGGTAAGGATTGGATACGGTTTTATTAGTGCTTTTTATTTCATCGCAGGAGTTTGGATCAGCGATATATTATGGGTACTTACTGCAAATCTTTTTAGTGGTTTATTGGGTCAATTGATCTTATATAAAAAGGTAATCGGAGTAACAGGCGGCAGTTTCCTTATGGCGTTAGGTATTTATTATCTTTTTTTTAAAAAATACAAAACCAAGGCCCAGATGGATGAAGGGCTTAAAATTGGAAATGCTACACATGTACGTTTGCTGATAACGGGCTTCCTGATCAACACATTGAATCCAGGCGTAATTGCGCTTTGGTTTGCGGCGGCCACAAAAGGTATTTCTAACACAATTGAAGAAAGGATAGTTACATTCTCAATTTGTCTTGCCATCAATATGTCTGCAGATGTTTTCAAAATAAAACTTGCAGGACGACTCAGACAAAAACTAACGGATAAAAACATTACGATCATAAATAAAATATCAGGGTTTCTTTTTTTAGCGTTTGGAGTGGCATTGTTAGTGGCTGGCTTTATTACTAAAAAAACGACAGTATGAAAATAATTGCATCGGTTCTTATGTTGTTTGTCGTATGTCAAAGTGTAGCCGGCCAGGCTTCTGATATTATTATTTTGAAGAAAGGAAGAAAAGCTATTGCAAGATATTACTCAGGCACTCACATAAATTTTACTGCTGATAATGGTGCATACAGAGATGCAGAGATTGTTCAAATAAAGAATGATAGTATTTATTTACAGGAGTTTTTAATCCAGCGTATCCCCACCACGCTTGGGTTTTATATAACAGATACTGCAGGAAGTTTTCGTTATGTTTATCATTACAAACAAATAAGAAATATTGGTAAAGATTCCGACAGGAAATTCAATGTATCCGGAAGTGGTGCGGCATTACTTGGCGGTGGCATTATACTTACACTTGCAAGCGGAGTGGTTTACCTGGCGGACAGGGAAAAATTTAGCCCGTCATTGTTAGGGGCTTCTGTAGGCCTTGGTGCCCTGGGTTATTTTATGAGCAAGGCAGGTAGAAAAGGAATTATCATTGGCAAAAAAGGATATCACCTGGAATATATTAACATGAGAAAATAATGGGTGTGGCAAAACAGAAAAAGAAAAACATCCTTAGAAAAATTCTAAAAATATTTGCCTGGGCATTTATCCTGCAACTTGTTTATATTATTTTTTGTACATGGCTGAATCCGCCGATCACTATCACACAAACCGTAAATATTTTGAAAGGAAATGGCCTGAAACGGGATTATATTTCTTATAATAAAATGGGTAGAAATATTAAGCTTGCAGTTATTGCAGGTGAGGACCAATTGTTTCCAGATCATAACGGGTTTGATATGAAGTCTATCGAAAAAGCTATGGCCTATAACAAAAAGCATCCAAACAAAGTAAGAGGAGCAAGTACCATCAGCCAACAAACAGCAAAGAATGTTTTTTTGTGGCAGGGCGGTGGTTTTTTTCGCAAAGGCCTTGAGGTATATTTTACTTTTATGATAGAAAAAATATGGGGTAAAAAGAGAATCCTGGAAATGTATTTAAACGTTGCAGAAATGGGCAAAGGTATTTTTGGAGTTCAGGCAGCAGCCAAAGCTTATTTTAATAAGAACGCTGGTGAGCTTAGCCGGCAGGAGGCAGCAATGATCGCAGCGTGCCTTCCCAACCCGAAAAAATTTACGGTAAAACCACTTAGCCGATACGTGCTGGTGAGATCATCAATTATTCTACGTTTTATGAATAACCTTGATGGGGACCCTGATATAAATAAGATCCTGAATTAAAAGAAATTATTAGGACATTGCTGAAACCAATTCAATTGCCTTCGATAATCTTGAATCATAATCACCACTAATAATTGCCCAGGGTACATGCTGTTGAACCATGCAATCTTTATAATGATGAAATAGTTTTTTTCTTGGTTCCAGGTCTGGGTATTCTCTTAATTCATCCGGCACCCAGGGAAGATCAATGTCACATAATAAGTACATATCATAAGGTCTTTTTGATATTGTTTTTAAAATGTGGTTATCACATTTATTAAAAACAAATTCACTCCATACTTTTAATACATACAGGTCTGTATCAATAAACAGCCTGTTATCGTCTTGTTTATTATTTAGATTTTTTAGCTGGGATAAAGCCTCGTCTTCATTTTTTAATTGTCCAAGAGCAATGAAGTACAGGTCTTCAAATTTGTAATGATTTCCCCGTGTATTTAAATATTCTCTTGCATATTCTTTGACCCAAAGGGTTTTGAAATGATCTGCAAGCTGTTCACACAAGCTGCTTTTTCCTGTTGACTCCGGGCCTATCACAGCAATTTTTTTTATCATCTTATATTTTTTTCCAGGCCGGGCCAGACTTAACTACTTTTTTATAGATGGCGCAATTCTCATCATGAGCACCGGGAAGAAAACCAGTACTCACCAAAAATTCATTTACAATTTCACCACCCGTGAAGCGAAAAGTCTTTTTAAAAAGTTTTGTCCATTCATCTTTTGTTTTGGGATGCAGATGCAAAAGCCATTTTTTAAATGATCCGAATTCCATTTGCATATTCAAAATAGTCTTAGCATTTTCTATGGCAGCATTTATTTTTAGCCTGTTTCGGATTATACCTGCATCATTCATTAATCGCTCAATATCTTTCTGTTTGTAGCCAGCTACTTTTTTTACATCAAAACTGCTATAAGCCTTTCGGAAGTTTTCCTGTTTTTTTAAGATAGTGTTCCAGCTAAGACCAGCCTGGTTTATTTCTAATACAAGCCGACAGAACAATTCGTTATCATCTTGAATTGGAAACCCATAATATTTGTCGTGGTATTCTTTGTGTAAATCCAGGTCAGGGCCTTTCATATTTATAATTGCGTTGCAATAACTCATATCACTGGTGATTTAGATAGATTGTATTTCTTTTTCCATTCCACGTATCCCCACCAGGCCATTAATAAAAACAAAACATACATGAGTGTAAATAAAACCAAGCCCTTATAAAAATTCAGGGGTATAGCAATTATATTTGAAAATATCCATGCTATCCAGTTCTCAATTTTTCTACGGGCCATCCACCACATTGCGGTCAGTGCTGATGAAGATACCAATGAGTCAAGTATAGGTGTGTTGCTGTCTGTTAGTTTTATAAGAATGATATAAATGACTGCCCAGGAAAAAATAAAAAAGGAAGTGCCCATAAGTAGTTCTTTTTTACTACACCAGCTTATTGGGAAGTCATAATGCTCGCCGTCTCTTTTTTGAACCCAGTTATACCAGCCATATACACTCATGATAAAATAATAAATGTTCAACAGTGAATCTGCATACAACGGAGGATTTGTTTGAAACAAATAAACATACGCAGCTAAGAGAACGCCTATTATTCCCGTAGGATAAACCAACACATTGTTCTTACGGGCATACCATACACTTGCAATTTGTGTAATAGTACTGGCCCATTCCTGCCAATGTGTTGCCTTAATATTTTCAATAAAATGTTGGTAAATCTCTGTAAAGCTCATGCCGATAAAAGGTACAATTTAAAGCAAATTTCAGTAGAGATTTTTATGAAAGGCCAAAATCAGTTTCGAACTTTTAGATATTTTGTTTTTGTATCACTAAAATAATGCTATCATTGAAAATTATTTTATAGAATACATTAAAACAAATCATTTTTTTTGAAAACAAAGATCAGCCTATACGTTTTAGTTATCTTCTACCTGGTTGCCGGGTTTAACCATTTTATTTCTCCTGCATCTTATATTTCCATTATCCCTGCTTACCTGGGCAATGCATCTCAAATAAATATTGCGGCTGGTCTTTCAGAAATATTGCTTGCAATCCTTTTGGCTTTTCATTCAACAAGGCGCCTTGCATCTTTTGGAATTATCCTTATGTTGGTCGCCTTCCTACCTGTGCATGTTTATATGCTTCACGACCATATCTGCCTGGGTAAATTTTGCCCTTCGGACTTGATCCTTTGGGCCAGGCTTTTTGTATTGCAGCCTTTGCTTATCGGCTGGGCCTGGAAGACTGGAAAATATAGTACCCAAAAAAAGCATCTAAAAAAGATGCTTTAAATATTAAAACCATACCATAAACTATTCTGCTTCTGCAACAACTTCTTTCACTTCCGGTATCATACGTTTCATCATTCCTTCAATGCCCGCTTTTAAGGTTATCATACTTGAAGGGCAACCAC
Organism: Ferruginibacter sp.; assembly: GCA_039920245.1. GTDB lineage: Bacteria > Bacteroidota > Bacteroidia > Chitinophagales > Chitinophagaceae > Ferruginibacter. The sequence goes on along the minus strand of JBDSEE010000179.1, from coordinate 82,359 downwards.
TGCAACTTCCCTGTAGCATAAGATTTACCTTTCCATCTTCATAACTTTTAAACTGTATTGCCCCGCCGTCCATTTCTACTGCTGGCTTCACGTAATTTTCTAATAACTCTTTTATTCGCTTTACTACATCATCATCATCTGCATTTACTTCATTGCTACTTTCTGTTTTTACAGACAATACAGCTTCATCGTTCACTACTTCCTTTCCTTCTTCCAGATAATCTTTTAAAAACTGTTTGATGGTAGGAATTACGTCCTGCCAGTCATCAGTGTCTATAGTTTTTGTAAGCGTAACAAAATTGCTTGCTATGAAAACGGATTTAATAAATGGAAAACTGAACAATTGCTGTGCAAGTGGAGAAGGCGTAGCACTCAATTCATCCGGGAAGTCAATACTCTTTCCTGGATATAACAGTTTGTTGGCCACAAACTTCATGGTTTCCGGGTTTGGTGTCATTTCAGTATAAATGCTAATAACCGGGTTGCCTGTCTTGATCATAATAAAATTATTTAACAGGCAAAATTAACCCTTACATGACGAAATGTGTTTTATTAACTCTTAATAATTCGTTAGCAGGGCTAATATTTCTGATCTCGAAAGTTACTGTTTAATAAAACTGCCCGAAATGGTTGTTCCATCCTTTTTAAATAATTGGAGGAAATAACTACCAGGAGATAAAACTGCAACCAATAAAATTTTATTAGCATTAACCTGCCCACTTTGAAGCAGCATGCCTGTAGCAGACATTATCCTGTATTGAAATCCGTAATAGTTAGAAGTTTTAAGATTTATCATATCTGTGACAGGATTTGGGCTGATGTTAAGCGCAGTTGGATATTTTGAATTAGTAATCACGATTATTTCACCATAACTAACGTGCCCATTGAAATCAGTTTGTGCAAGGCGATAAAAATTTTTACCAGCAAAACTTTCTTCATCCAAAAAAGAATAGTTGTGAACTACAGAAGAATTTCCTGCTCCATTTACATAACCGATGTTTTTAAACGTGGTTTCATCGGCACTATGCTCTATTTTAAATCCGGCATTATTACTCTCCTGCGCTGTTTGCCAGTAAAGCCTGTTACCGTATTTGGTTTCCTGAGCCTTAAAGAAACTGAGTGTAACGGGAACGGTATTGTTATATGTAACGGATAGGGTTGGCCGGTTTGCAGCATTGCTGTTTTCCCTGGAGCCGAATCTTTTGGCAGAGCCAATCTGGGTTTCATCACCTAACAAGATCCATCCAAAGTTGGAAGCCGGAGTAAATAGCCAGCTCTGTACATCGGTTGCAAGCTGGGAGCCAGCCCAAACATAAGTACCTGCGGGTCCAACGGTGGTGGAAGCACTTGATGAGGCGTTGAAGGTTCCCCCTGCTGATGTCCAACCCGAACTGCAAGATCCTGCGCCATTTGAAAACGCACAATTCCAGGTAGCGTCATTTATGGTAGCCAGTGTACCCTGGCCATCCCGGGTTGCCCCGGCATTTGAGCTGCCTTCGCCCCAGCTTTGATTTAATTTAAATAATGACATTCCTAAACCAAGGAGCTGAGTAGTAAAATTGCAATTAAGCGAAAGGCTAACATTTGTTATGGTAACATTTGACGGAATAGAAGAAAAATCAAAGCGTAACAAAGCTCTTCTTGGAGAATTGAACCCATTGTTTCCGGCAAAAATATTAATCCCAATCCCATTACTATTGCCGGGAAAATCCTGGTAAATGCTGTTATCTGCTGCGGGCGTGAGCGTAACAGTTGTTTGAGCTTGTGATAAAAAAACCTGTAGTAGAAAGATAATACTAATGTATAGTTTGATCATTTTAAGGGGTTGAAATGTAAAACAAATATAAATGCGACTAATGGCATTATTAATGCATACGCATAAAACTACAAAGCGTTTATATGAAAAAGATATTTTTTTTACTGCAGGCTATATTACTATTAGCGGTATTCAATTGTTCAACATCACATGCACAAAAAGTTATTCGAAAAGGAGTGAAGACGGTGAAGGTTGCTACTACCGTTGTTGCACCCAATTTTGAATTGGAACAATTGTCTGGCAAATGGCAGGAATGGAAGAGAATTTCTTTGGAAGCAAAACAACCCATTGCATTTACTGACACGCTCATGCTAAATTTTAATAAAAGAAACGGAGTAGAAGTAAGAGACGGAGTAAGTATGGCACTTGCTGGTGAAGCAGCCATTGAAAAGCCAAACCGGCTTTTACTTGCGGGAGATAGTTATACGATAAGTTCGCTCAACAATAATAACCTTGTCATTAATGATGGAGAATTTATCAGGTACCTGAAAAAGAAGAAGGCGTTTTATTATGAGAGCCTGGGGAATATCCAGGTTTTTACAGACGATCTTTCTGTATCAATCAAACCAAATCTTTCTGTGCTGGCCGGCAAATGGGAAGTATATCGCAGGCAGGCAGCGCCAGGGTTCATCAGGGAAGGAACAGATAAACTTATAAAGAGCCTATTAATAAAAACTCCGGATGAAAACGGTGTTGCTACGGGCGAGATAAACCTTTACACAAATGCAGGAACTGAAAACATTCCCTGCACAATTAAGTTCATTGATAAAAGAATGCATATAGATGCCGGCGATTCACAACTTGATTATAATATTTTTAAAACCGCTTTGGATGAATTTGTTTTTGGCCGTAAAGGCGGATTGGTGTATTTCTCAAAAAAATTATAGTCGGCATTTATATTTCATTTTCATTTAAAATACGCAGCTTGGCATAATTGAGCATTATTTTTTTCTCTCCGTTCAATTTAAAATTAATAGTGGCTATCGGGTTATGCGATGCTCCTTCCATTTTTACAATTTCTCCGAATCCAAATTTTTGGTGTTCAACATGCAGACCTTCTTTTAAGTTTGCGGTATCGCTTGCAACAAAATTTTCTGTAGGAACATGTTCTTTCACCTGTGGTCTGGCAGGAGCTACATACGAAGGTTTAGAAACTTCTTTATTTTCAAATTTGCTTGTAAAACCCCGGTGCATTCTTTCAAAAGCATTTCCCTGAGCCCAACCCTGGCCTGCACTGTTTTTCACACCGCCGCCTGCATAACTTCTGTCCACATGCTTCTCTGGTATTTCTTCCAGGAAGCGGCTTGGGTCGTTTTGCTGTAACTGACCAAAGCGGTATCGGGCATTAGCATAGCTTAAGTATAACCTGTGCTTCGCTCTTGTAATTGCTACATAAAATAAGCGCCTTTCTTCTTCAAGTTCTTCTCTTGTATTTATGCTCATCGCATTTGGAAAAAGGGTTTCTTCAAGACCACCTACAAATACAATTGGAAACTCAAGGCCCTTTGCAGCATGTATAGTCATGAGTTTTACCACATCATTATTTTGTTTGTCATCATCAGCGTCAGTAAGCAAAACAATTTGCTGAAGATAACTTCCCAGAGAAGCACCTCCTACACCAGGAACGTCCGGGGTATCCAACACTTCACCCTCTTCATTTATGATGCCTGTGCTGAAAGGGTTGTCTACAAATTCTTTGATGGAGTTTAAAAGTTCCTGTACGTTTTCATATCGTGCAAGCCCTTCGGTTGTCTTATCATTGAACAGGTCTTTTACAATTCCAGTGCTTTTGCCAACTATGACGGCAAGGTCGTAAGCATTCTTTTTACCCAACTCACTTTGAAACATTTTTATGCTTGTAACAAAGTTGTCAATGCTTTCCAATGTACCTGCCCTGAAACCATAGTTCGCAGCATTTGCCAGTACATCCCACATGCTGATATTATTCTCATTGGCAAAAAGAACAGCTTTATCTACGGTTGTTTTTCCAATGCCTCTTGCAGGATAATTTATGATGCGTTTGAGTGCTTCCTCATCCCTGGTATTTACAATTATTCTTAAATAAGCAATAAAATCTTTAATCTCTTTACGCTGGTAAAAACTCATGCCTCCATAAATCCGATAGGCAATCCCCATGCGACGAAGGGCTTCTTCAAAGCTTCGGCTCTGTGCATTAGTCCTATATAAAATTGCAAAATCTTTATTGAAGAAATGATTACGAAGCTTCTGTTCCTGGATGGTATCGGCCACCATCTTACCCTCATCATTATCAGTCATTGTGCGAACGAGTTTTATTTTTTCGCCTTCCACATTATCGGTAAATAATTTTTTTTCTATCTGCCCCTTATTGTTACTGATCACTTCATTTGCAACATGTAATATATTTTTTGTGCTGCGATAATTTTGCTCAAGTTTTACCAGTACTACATCATCATAGTCTTTTTGAAATTGCAAAATATTCTCAATGGTTGCGCCCCGGAAGCTATAAATACTTTGTGCATCATCACCTACCACGCATACATTTTCATGCATGGCACCCAGGAGTTTTATTATTTCATACTGTGCCGGGTTGGTATCCTGGTACTCATCTATCAAAATATATTTAAACTTATGCTGGTACTTACTTAAGGCATCCGGGAAATTTTTAAGAAGGATGTACATTTTAAAAAGAAGATCATCAAAATCCATGGCGCCGTTTTTAAAACAGCGCTTGCAGTATGCATCATATACCTGGCCAAGCATCGGCCTGTTTGCCCTGCCATCTTCCTGCTGCAGCATATAGTCATTCAGATATTCAGCAGGGCCGATAAGGCCATTTTTTGCAGAAGATATACGGTTATAAACTATATTGGGTTTATACTGTTTATCATCCAGGTTCATTTCGTTTACTACTGTCTTTACAACAGATTTTGCATCATCAGTATCATAAATTGTAAAATTGCTTGGATAACCCAACTTAGGCGCCTCGGTTCTAAGGATGCGGGCAAACACACTATGAAAAGTTCCAATATATAAATTGCGGGCTTCTGTATTTCCAAGGGTACGCTCCACACGCTCTTTCATTTCAGCGGCTGCCTTGTTTGTAAAAGTAAGCGCCAAGATATTAAAAGAATCTACCCCGTGTGCAGCCATCAGGTGTGTTATACGTGTAGTAAGCACCTTTGTCTTGCCACTTCCTGCACCAGCAATGATCATGATTGGCCCATCTTTATGCAACACAGCCTGCCTTTGAGGATCATTCAGTTCATTCAAATAAGTAGACATGCCGCAAAGGTACGATGCAGAAATTGTGGAGGCTTAGCTGTGAGAAAATAAAAGCGGATATAATTGAACTCAGGGGATTCGTTTATATTGCAACTGCAAATACCTAATGCTTATTATGAGAAAATTACAATCGTTCACTTTTATTTTATTATCATTTTTAATTTATTCATGTGATAAAAATGAAACAGGATTTACGGCTGTTGGTGGCCAGCTTCCTGCACATTACATTGTCATAAAAGACAGCAGTTTTTCTCCTTCCACATTATCGGTGGTAGCTGGGTCCACTGTAACATTTATTAATCAAACAGCTTTGCCTAGTACTGTGGAGAGCAATGACACGATTGCAATAAAACCTGTGAATGTTGCCGCATCAGGTTCATATACTTTTAAGGTAAATAACCCCGGAGCGATTCCTTATCATTCTGTAAGTCATCCTTCAGCTACAGGAATTATCATTGTTTCTCCCTGATTAAATAACCAAGCCAATTTATGTTCATCATAATTAACAAGATGCAGCGGAAGAAAATAAATTTCGGCGAGGACATTGCTGCCCTATTTTGAAATAACAACAAGCCTTAGCAGAAAAAAGACTTTGCAAATATTAAAAATCAGGAAAGCGATGGAGGAATTCGTAAACCATCCGAAACGGTTTCATTATAGACATTATGGATATTATGACTACAGCTGTTTTTATAAACACATGAAACCTTTTCTTACAACAGGAGGATCAAAAAGACTGCAAGGCATACAAAAAAAGAGCGATGAATATTCTGATTTTTGCATAAAAATAATATAAGTCTATAGCAACTATTATAAGAAACCTTGCGTATTATAAAAGCAATGTTTGTTTTATTAAAAAAATGATAGTTTATGAAATCACTCTCAATGAAGCTACTGTATGCAGTTGTTTTTCTTGTATTGCTAAATGTTTCCTGTAGTAAGAGCGATAACAACCCCGGAACAGGCGGCGGGGGAGGTGGAGCCACTTCTACACCCGTAAGTATTTTGGTAATGTCTTATAGTCCTTCGACAGTAACAGTTAAGACAGGAACGGTGGTGAAATGGACAAATACAGACGCCACGTCCCACACAGTTACTTCTGACAATGGAACTACTTTCAGCAGCGGCAATATTGCAGCCGGGGCTGTATTTAATTACACAACTGCAGCAACTGGTAACTTTCCTTACCATTGCACCATTCATGGTGTGTTAATGGCGGGCACCCTGGTAGTAACGCCTTGATTATTTAAAAGGATCTGAAAACCTTGGTTCTGTAAAAATTGAATTGTCTGTAAGCGTTTGCATAAATGCTAGCAGGTTCTGAACATCCTGTGGAGCTACTCTATGGGCTGGTATGTTTGATGTGAACATTGCCTGTAAAGAAGGTACAGATCCATTGTGAAAATAAGGTGGATTTGTCGCAATATTTCTCAGGGTTCCTACTTTAAAGTTACCAGTATTATTAATTCCTCTGTCAATAGGATCTAATAAACCAAACGTCGGCCTTGGGTCAGAGTTTACAAATAATGGCGGCTTGTGGCAGCTTGCACAAGTAGCAGGTGCACCGGCATTCAGAAACAAGGTCTCTCCTTGTTGTTCTTCTGGCGTAAATGTGGTGAAACCCTGTTTAACCAAATCATATTTAGATTGATATGGAACAATAGAGCGGACAAATTGGGCTAATGCCCTGGAAATTTTCTGTGAATCAATCGCTGTGCCCCCAAATGCTTTTTGAAAAAGCAAAGGATAATAATTCAATGCAGAAATTTTGCTTAACATTTCTGTAATGGTCAAACCCATTTCTACGTGATTTTGTATAGGTTGAAGTACCTGGTCTTCCAATGTAAGCGAACGCTCATCCCAAAACATTTTGCCCGATTTATAAAAACGAACATTTAATAAAGGCATGGAACTCCTGGTTGTAGACCCGCCTGCAAAGCCTAAACTAAAAGCAAGATTATCATTAAAAGATGTTTCTTCTTTATGACATGAGGCACAACTAATGGTATTGTTTTGAGAAAGATGTTTGTCATAAAACAACACTCTTCCAAGCGTGGCTCCATCATTGGTAATGGGATTTGTTGCCGGTGTATTATCGTTCTGTGTCATTGCTACTTGTAAATAGGCTGGGTAGCTGATATTGTAGTTGAGAGCTGTAGCTGGTAATACCGGTTGTTTTTCTGCAGCTACAATTGTACTTGCAATTTCTGCAGATTTTGAGCAATAGGTAAATAAAAACGGTAAGCAAAGAGCGATAACCACGAGCTGGGTTTTGCTAATCTTCATAAATAAATTTTTGCAAGTTTATTAAGGTAATGAATAGAGTATTCGGAATTAAAATCTGTTGCCTATATAAATATATTTATCCGCATCTGCTTTTATATCATGAATTTTGCGACTTAAACTTTTTCATGCAGCAAAACGGGAAGGCAGCCATTGGTTTTATATTCGTTACCCTTATGATAGATGTTACGGGCCTTGGTTTAATCATACCGGTTTTACCGGGATTGATTCTTCAATTAAGTGAAGGAACGATAAGCCACGCATCAACGATTGGTGGATGGCTCACCTTCAGTTATGCCATTATGCAGTTTATTTTTGCGCCAGTCTTAGGTGGCCTCAGTGACAAGTTTGGCAGAAGGCCCGTTTTATTATTTTCTCTTTTTGGTTTTTCCATTGATTATGTTTTATTGTCCCTGGCGCCAACGATAGGTTGGTTATTTGTAGGAAGAGCAATTGCCGGAATTACGGGAGCAAGCTTTACTACAGCCACTGCTTATATAGCAGATATCAGCAACGAAAAAAACAGGGCTCAGAATTTTGGAATGGTGGGTGCAGCCTTTGGACTTGGTTTTATAATCGGACCGGTGATAGGTGGGCTCCTTGGAACACTGGGCCCAAGAGTTCCCTTTATGGTTGCCGCAGGCCTGAGTTTTATTAACTGGTTGTATGGATATTTTATTTTACCCGAATCATTATCCATCGAAAACCGCAGGGCATTTTCATGGAAGCGTGCTAATCCAATTGGATCATTACTGAGAATAAAGAAATACCCTTCGCTTGGCGGATTGATTATTGCTTTCGTATTTATTTATATAGCTGTGCATTCAGTTCAAAGCAACTGGAGCTTTTTCAGTATAGAAAAATTTAACTGGTCACAAAAGATGATCGGCATTTCTCTTGGCGTAGTAGGATTACTTGTGGCAATTGTCCAGGGGGGATTAATACGTATTGTGAATCCATGGCTTGGAAATGAAAAAAGCGTTTACGTTGGCCTGTTGTTTTATAGTCTTGGATTATTCTTATTTGCATTTGCAAGTCAAAGCTGGATGATGTTCGCCTTTCTTATACCATATTGCCTTGGGGGTATTGCGGGGCCGGCTTTACAATCTATCATATCTGGTAAGGTTCCCGCAAATGAACAAGGGGAATTGCAAGGTGCGCTCACAAGCGTAATAAGTCTCACTTCAATTATCGGTCCCCCATTAATGACAGGGTTGTTTGCTTACTTCACCAAACCAACAGCACCCGTTCATTTTTCAGGAGCAGCTTTTTTATTAGGCGCCATTCTTATGCTTGCAAGCGCATTTATTGCTTTTAAAACATTGCATCCAAAAAAGCACCTGGCTTAATACCCAACCCACTACCCTGTTGCGTTAGTAGTTGTTTCAAAACAAATACGTAAAAAAAATATTTGAGTTGGCTGTAAGTTATGCACAATAAATTCACGCTTTAAACGCTTAATAGATGCAGCATACTTACCATTTTGTTGCAAACGAAAAACCACAAGAAACCAATTTTAAAAACCATTGAAGCTATCCCTTGCTTCACAAAATGGTTTATATAATTTCCTTTCTAATGTTTTTCAAATTAAAATAAAAGTTGTGCAGGTTTGCATCAGCATAAGAATTTTTGTTAGGCACTACAGGACAACGAAGAGCCCCGATTATTGGACGGGGCTTCTTCATTTTACAGAATTATGAAAGCGGCTACGAGTTGAGTTAAAAGCCCCACAATAAATCCACTGTATATTTCTTTATCAGAATGATCAGATATTATAAATCTTGCAGTAGCCACTAATCCACATAAAAATATCACACATGCCAGCGGCCAGGACATAAGCATATCCTTAGCTTGTGCTATTACAATGAATAGTCCCAGCCATCCTCCCATTCCAAGTGTGTGCATGCTAATCTTAAAATAAATATTGATGATAAGCGCTGCGCTTGAAGCAAGAAAAACACCCAGCCAGAAAGAGGATAATATTGCAGGATATAATTCCTGCTGCCGGAAAACGGTGTAGGTCCAAAAGAAAAAAATGCCGCAAATTATATAAGGTATGATCCTGTCTTTACGTGTATGAAGAAAAACGGAATCAATAAATCCAACTGCTTTAAGCAATAAGGTTGTAATAAGCGGGAAGAATACCGCATTTAAAAATATGATCAACATTACTTGCCTTTTGGCAGGGTCTGAAAACCCGGAGAAATAGGAAGGATGAATATATAATAAAAATGCAGTTACATATAATGGTACAAAAACGGGGTGCAGAATGTATGATATAAGATAAGCTACAGCCTTTGATATAGAAAACGATTCGGGGATTGACTTTGTTTGCAAGAAATAATTTTTGCAAAGATATTAAAGGATCTTCCGCAACCTTGCAACAGGAATATTTAATTGTTCCCTGTATTTAGCTACAGTGCGGCGGGCAATGTTGTATCCTTTTTCCTGCAGCATTTCTGTTAGCCTCTCATCGCTATAGGGATGTTTTTTACTTTCTTCTTCGATCATGTCTGTGAGAATCTTTTTTACCTCTCTTGTACTCACTTCTTCTCCACTGTCTGTCTGAAGGCTTTCGCTAAAAAAGAATTTTAACCTGTAGGTCCCGAATTCTGTTTGTACAAATTTACTGTTAGCTACACGGCTCACTGTAGAAATATCCAAATTTGTGCGCTCTGCAATATCCTTTAGGATCATAGGCCGAAGATCCGTTTCATCACCGGTAAGAAAAAATTCATGCTGGTAATTCATAATGGCTTCCATGGTATTGAGCAGGGTATTTTGCCGTTGCTTTATGGCGTCTATGAACCATTTGGCGCTGTCAATTTTTTGCTTAATGAATAGCACCGCCTCTTTTTGCCGCTTATCTTTTTTGGTGCCTTTATCATAATCCTTCAGCATATCCCGATAACCTTCACTTATCCGTAAGTCAGGTGCGTTCTTACTATTTAAGGTAAGCTCAAGCTTCCCGTTATTGTTTATAATAAAAAAATCTGGAATTACATAGTTACTGTTTTTGCCAGTATCACCCACAATGCCGCCGGGCTTTGGATTTAGTTTTACAATCTGCGTGATAACGTCTCTTAACTCATCGTCTGAGAGGTTTAGTCCACGCTGTATTTTTTCATAGTGCTTCTTGGTGAATTCATCGAAATATTTTTCAAGTACTTTAATGGCAAGCTCCACTGAATTCCCATTCTCTGTTTTCCTTTCCAGTTGCAATAACAGGCATTCCTGTAGGTTTCTTGCTCCTACGCCAGGAGGATCAAATTGCTGTATTTGTAATAGTAACTCGCCTATTTCCTCCTCATTTGTATTGACGTTTTGCCTGAAAGCAAGATCGTCAATAAGAGAAGTTATTTCCCTTCTTAGGTATCCATCGTCATCAAGGCTTCCTATAAGCTGCTCTGCAACTTTTTGTTGATGATCTGTAAGCTTTAACATGCCAAGTTGCTGAAGCATGGTATCTATAAAACTCGTTTCAACTTTATGTGGAATTACCCTATTATCATCTGCTTCAGGATAGTTCTCATCTCTTAATTTATAATCGCCGATATCATCGTCGCCATCATGTACGTACTCACTTATATCGATATTGCCATAATCATCCTCGCTGCCCTCCAGTTTGTAATCTTCTTCCGGGGTTTCTGCAAATTCATCTTTTTCATATTCATCTTCGTGTCCTTCATCACCTTGCTCCAAAGCAGGATTTTCTTCCATCTCCTCTTTAATCCTTTCTTCCAATATTGCCGTAGGTACCTGGAGCAATTTCATTAACTGAATTTGCTGAGGCGATAATTTTTGTAATAACTTTTGTTGTAGGCTTTGGTTTAGTGCCATGTCTTCTGAATTGCTGATAATGAAATTTAATGCCTGTCGTTTATTGCTGTAAATTTACACATAGAATATTTGAAAAATGAAAGGTTGTTCCAAATTATTTATTTTTTGCATGATTTTTGTTATAAACAGTGCTTCTGCGCAGCAAAAAACAATTAATGCTAATGCTATAAAGCCTTTCAACAGTTCTTCTTTTTTTCAAAGTTCAAAAATTTTCTCAACACATCCCTACTTATCGATTGTAAAGCCAGATTTTTTTCTAAATAATGAAAGTTTTTTTTGTATGTATGAGCGCAAATTTGAAAATGCTACAAGAGTTCCATTAAGGTTCAGGCTAGGTTCGTTACAATACTGTAATTGGCTTGAAGGAAAGCCAAATGCAATTATTAACTATTAACTTCAATTGAAAATATCACCTGCTTATTGTAGGTGCAGGAGTGGGTGCCAGTTTTTGAAAATAATTTAATCTTAAACTATCGCTCCAGCCATTGGGGTTTTTTTCAAAACTACGGCTACTAAAAAATACCATTCCCTGTATGTTAGGCGTGTTTCTTAATTTTTGTATTTGCCTCGGAAGCTGAGTTTTATCTTTCCAGGCCTCGTTACTGCCAGCCCTGTAAATGGCCAGGCCGATGTAACAATTTTTGCCATAACTATTTTTTGACCACCAGTCTATCAATACTTCATAAGGAGCTGCTTTATGCCCAAACTCCCAATAAAGTTGTGGGGCAACGTAATCGATCCACCCTTTTTTCAGCCATAAAACAATATCTGCATATAGGTCGTCATAATTAGTTTGCCCAGCGGTTGTGTTACTGCCAGTGATATCTTTTGAAGCATTTCGCCATACTCCAAATGGACTTATTCCAAACTGGCACTTCTTGTTTTCCTGTTTAATCACCTGGCTTAGCATTAGAATAATAGAATCAACGTTCGCCCTGCGCCAGTCATCTTTATTCATGCCATTACCTTGCTTTTTGTAACTAATATCATCGGGAAATTCTTTGCCAGCAATGCGATAAGGATAAAAATAATCGTCAAAATGAACGGCATCAATTGCATAACGTTTTACTAAGTCTCTTACAACAGATGCTACATGTTTCTGCGCATCTTTATTTCCAGGATCAAAATATTTTTTATCACCATAAGTTAGAAACCACTCCGGATGAATCTTTGTTATATGGCTTGGCGTGATTGAAGAATTATTAATATTGAAAACAGCCCTGTAAGGATTCAACCATGCATGAAACTCCATTCCCCTTTTATGTGTCTCGCTAAGCATGAATAATAATGGGTCATAATAAGGATAAGGAGGCTGACCTTGCTTTCCTGTAAGCCATTGGCTCCAGGGCTCTAATGCAGAAGGATAAAAAGCATCGGTAGATGGGCGAACTTGCACTATCAATGTGTTGATACCATTTCGCTGGTGCATATCCAGTAGTTTAATAAACTCCTCTTTTTGAATGTCACTACTGACTACTGGTTTACTGGGCCAGTCAATATTATCAACAGTAGCTACCCATACGGCCCTCATCTCCGGCTTTACCGGTGATTGTCCCTGGGAAGAGATTGAAATAATCGTACTGATAAATACAAACAGAATATTCTTAGTCATTAGGGGTGCTTCTTATTTTGTCTAATAATTTATTTAATTGCCTGGTTTCAGTTTCATTCAGGTTTGCAAACAATGCATCCAACTCATCGTCATACTCATCCATTTTTTCCAATAACTTTTTCCCTTTTTCCGTAATGCTGATATCAACAAGCCGCTTGTCTGCCGGGCAAATATTCTTTTTCACAAGTTCTTTGGATAATAGCCGATCTACTAACCGGCTTGTATCACTCATCTTGTCCATCATTCTTTGCCTTATTTGTAAAGTGCTGATGGGCTTAGCAGCGCCTCTTAAAATCCGAAGGATATTATATTGTTGTGAGGTGATTCCTTCCTTTTCAAACATACTCCTCATTTTTTCATTGACCCAATGCCATGTATAAATGAAATTAATTACTGCCTTCTGGTAATCATTTCTAAAAACTTGTTGACTGATATCATTTTCAATTCCCATATTCAATCCTCGTTTGGCAATAATATTCATTTTTTATTTCACGCACGCATTGTAACTTCTTAAAATTTATCAACCAGGCTGTTAAATAAAATCAGGCGTCGCTTGCATTCTCTGTTGCTTTTTTGGATTGAGTATCACCAAATTCATTTATATAAATTTTGAAAAGTGTTACGATATAGCTTAAAAGCAAAGGACCAAAAACTACGCCCCAAAAACCAAACATACCGATGCCTACGATCACTCCAAATACAGTAATAAGCGGATGCACATCCATAAACTTTTTAAGCAAGGTAAGCCTGGCAAAATAATCTACGTTTGTTGTAATTACTACACTATAAATAAGGAGGCCCCAGGCATTACCATTGTCTCCCTTAGAAAACAAATAAAAACACATAGGTACCCAAACAACCGCAGTTCCTATTATAGGGAGCATTGAAAATACTCCAGTTACAAAGCCCCACATAGCAAAATCCTTTACTCCAAAAATCCAAAACCCGAGCATGGCAACAAGCCCCTGGATGACTGCAAGCACTGGTATCCCGATGGCATTTGCTTTAACCATATTCTTGGTATCCTGGCTTAGCAAGTTTACATTTTGTCTCTTAAAAGGCAAAATGCGGTCAAGGAATTTTTCAATACTTCTGCCGTCCTTAAAGAGGTAATACAATAAAAAAAAGAGTACTGCCAGGTTACTCAGGATACTAAGTGTGCTATTGAGAAGAAGTGGCAAAAATGTAGTTGCCTTGTTTTTTAGCGCTTGCATATTTGCCGGAGTAACTATTTTTAACCCGGTGTACTTTTCCAGTTTGCTGCCAAGTAACATAGCTTTTTCAAGCCACTCCGATGGATCACTAGCTATCCCTGCTACTTTACGGCTAACCACTTCTATGGATAAATAAAATGGTAATGCAATTACTACAAAGCTTCCGAAAAGTAATAAGAGATTGGCCTTCCAGGGTTTCCATTTCTTCTGTTCTGTAAGATCAAAATACTTTTCTCTTAGCAGGATATATAAAGTGATGGCACCTAAAAAACCAGGGACGAAAATATACATTTCGTGCACCAGTACTATAGCCAGTGATATTATTATCAATAGCAAAATGAGCTGCCGAAGATGATTGTTGAAAGATGATGTCATAAAATTTAGAAACGATTATTCACTCCATACAGAAACACCTTCGCTGCAATTGGCACAAATATCAATATTTTTTCTTCCCTGCATTAGCTCAGCCCTAAACTGCCTGTAATTGCTATTGTTCCAGATATTTTTGAATGATTCATTTTTAAGATTGCCCAGGCGATGTTCTGCGTCTTTATCAAAACAACAAGGAACTACTAATCCATCCCATGTAATTACATTTGAATGCCATAGCTTCCAGCAGTGATTGGCCATCTTGTTTTTGGGTGTATAGCTGCCATCAGTATTTTTTTTGTACCTGCTATATTTATCTATAGTTGGGATCAACTTGTTGGGATCATTCTGGTAATCATAAACCTGTGCAGTTTTAAACCTTACATCATCAACGCCGGTCTCTTTTGCAAGTTTTTTTATATCAGCAATCTGGTGTTCATTTGGTTTTACAACCAGGAATTGAAAAAATACAAATGGGGTTTTGCTATTTAGTTCTTTTTTCCATTTCACTATATTCTTTGCCCCCTGTAATACTTTTTCAAGATTGCCACCAACACGATATTGTTCATATACATCTTGTGTAGTTCCGTCAATGGAAATAATCAGCCTGTCCAAACCGCTCTCCACAGTTTTTCTTGCTGCATCATCTGTTAGGTAATGGGCATTGGTAGATGTTGCTGTATAAATTCCTTTATCCGAAGCATATTTGACCATATCTAAAAAGGAAGGATTCAGGTAAGGTTCACCCTGGAAATAAAAAATAAGGTATAGAAGTTTTTTATGAATATCATCAATGGTTTCGGAAAAGAAATCTTTCTTAAGCATGCCCGTGGGGCGGGTAAATGATCTTAATCCACTCGGGCACTCCGGGCACCTTAGGTTGCAACTTGTTGTCGGCTCAAATGAAACTGCAACAGGATAACCCCATTGTATAGGCTTGTTTAATAGACGACTAATATAAAAGCTACTTAATACTTTTATTCCATTCCACACACGTGAAGGTGTAAGCTTAGTGGTTAAGTTCAGACTATCATTCAAGTTGAAAGCAGGCATGCTGCAAAATTACTGCTATTCTGCCTCAATCAATCCATTAAAACCACGCTGGGTACTGAGATATTATTAGCATCTACAGGGCTGTCTGCCAGTATAGTGCGGAAACTAAGATCATTATTTTTAAAATGCTCGTAATTTTTTGCGATCACATTTAGGGTTATAAAATTCATTACGTACGCCTTGGTTTCTGCAGGCAAATATTTTTTAATATCCCAAAAGCCGGGTGACTCAAGACCTGTGCGTTTCATTGCTTCCCAAACATTTCCTATTCCCCAATTGTAACTGGCGGCTACTAATAGCCAGTCATTATTAAGATTACGCATGCGGTCCTGTAGATATCTTGCTGCTGCAATGGTAGACTTCGTGAAATTTTTTCTTTCGTCAATACCCGGGCGCTTCTTACTTACAATAATTTTTTTACCTTTTTTTATGATAGTTTTTTTCTCGATCTTTTTTGAAGTCACCTTCAAGCCGTATTCTCTTGCAACACCCGACATAAACTGCCAATATCCTACTGCGCCTGCTGGTGATACTGCATTTCCATTGAATCCACTCTCAAGAGCCATCAGGATAGCATATTCCTCGGGCACATTATATTTACTCAAAACTGCTTTTGCTTTTGGAAAATAGTTTTTTGCCTTTGTAAAAGTATTCAATAGGTAACTGCGCTTGCTATCAGCAAACCTTTCTATATAATCAATGGATTGAGCTTCGTGGCCGGAAATGATATCCGGGAATACAACATTGGCTTCTTTTAATACCAGCCGCTGCTTTAATGTATTATCGGCAAGAAATAATTTTTTACTGGTGTCCGCTATTGCGGGAGGCACTGAGGCATATATCTTGCTGGAAAATGTTTGGGTAGCTATTAAAAATAAAATAGCCTTCATTAATATTGTTTTCAATATCATATTTTTTAATAATGAAATAATAGGGTGACTGGTACGTTTTAGATAGGTTTACTTAAACGGCAGGCAAAAGATTTATATTGCCCGGAAAATGTTAAAATGGAAATTGCCTGACGCTCACATAGGAACATTTAAATAATTTTATCGCTTATGCGTAATCTTCTACTTATCTGCTGTTTTTGTACTTATACAATTCAAGCTCAGCCCCCTGTAAATTACTTTGAGAAAGTGCAGGAAATTGCTAGAATGGAACGGGATGCACACGGAAGGCTATTTTCACTAACAGGTGAAACACTTGCATCAAATAATTTTGATGTGAAATATTATCGTTGTGAATGGGAGCTGGATCCGGCTATCAGGTATATAAAAGGAGTTGTTACATCTTATTTCAAAACTACCGTCGCATCTACATCTATTACACTCGACCTAATGAGTTCATTAGTAGTGGACAGTGTAAAACAGCGCAATACCCTTTTAAGTTTTAGCCGGCCCACAAATACATTGCAAATTGATTTCTCATCCAGCATTGCAGCTGGCACTTTGGATTCTGTAAGTATTTATTACAAAGGCATTCCTGCCAACACAGGCTTTGGATCTTTTATAGCAGACGCACATGCGGGCACGCCAGTAATATGGTCGCTCAGCGAACCTTACGGATCCCGGGATTGGTGGCCTTGTAAAAACGGGCTGGATGATAAAACAGATTCTATTGATGTCATCATCACACATCCTAGTGCTTATAAAGCCGCAAGCAATGGATTATTTCAATCAAGTCTAGCTAGTGCCGGAGGAACTAAAATGGTCACGCATTGGAAACATCGATATCCTATTGCTACCTACCTTATTTGTTTTGCTGTAACCAACTACACAGTATTTAATAACAGCGTATTGCTTGGTAATATTAATTTACCTATGGTAACATATTGTTATCCTGAGAACTTAGCATCTTTCCAGGCTAACACACCCAAAGTGCTTGAAGCGATGCAGGTTTACCATAATAATTTTGGTCCCTATCCTTTCATAAATGAAAAATATGGGCATGTACAGTTTGGCTGGGGTGGTGGTATGGAACACCAGACTTCTACTTTCATCATTAGTACGGATGAAAGCCTGATGGCACATGAACTGGGGCATCAATGGTTTGGTGATAAAATTACCTGTGCAAGCTGGGAAGATATATGGCTGAATGAAGGCTTTGCAACTTTTCTTGCTGCGTTTCATATGGAAACAAAATATCCGGCCACAAGAATTAATAACAGGAAAGCAATCATAAATAATATCACAGCATTGCCAGATGGATCTGTTAAAGTAGATGACACAACAAATGTAAACAGGATATTCAGTGGAAGATTAAGTTACAATAAAGGATCGGGCTTGCTGAATATGCTGCGTTTTATATTAGGTGATAGTACATTTTTCCGGGGGCTAAGAAGGTATCAACTCGATCCTTCCATTGCCTATGGATTTGCTCATACTGCAGACTTAAAAAGAAACCTTGAACAGGAAAGTGGAAAGGACCTTAGCTATTTCTTTAATCAATGGTATACTGGCCAGGGTTACCCTTCTTATAATGTGCAATGGAGCCAGGTTAGTAATACGAGTATTCGCATAAAAATGAATCAAACAACTTCTCATGCATCCGTAAGCTTATTTCAACTGCCGGTTGCATTGCAATTTAAAAATGCCACGCAGCAAAAAACAGTTGTGGTAGATAATAAGATTAACGGAGAAATTTTTATAAAAGATATTGGCTTTTTAGCTGATACTGTTTTGGTAGATCCGGAAGTTTGGCTGATCTCTAAAAATAATACAACAGCTAAAATTCCGGTTACAAATAATGGACAAGGAGGTGTAGACATCAACCCAAATCCTATAGCATCCCCATTAATCATTAGCCTGCATGATTTCAACGATGCTGTTGTAGAACTTAGGATTTATAATCATGCTGGCCAGTTGATGTACAAAAACCAGGTGCAATTATTTAATGGTCTTGCAACGGAAACTATTCCCAATCAAAATTGGGCAAAGGGTGTTTACACCATTAAAGTTTTTTCTGCAGGCAAAATATTTACTTCACAAGTATTAAAATAATTTTTTTACCGGCAAATGGCAAAAAGGAAAAACAGGTTTATCAGGCCGGTTCTTATTAGCGTTTTTGTTCTTGTTGCTGCTGCAGCAATTGTATATTATTTAAGCAGCCAGTATTTTAAGCCAAGCTTTATTCGATACCCGGCATTTGGAATAGACATACCGATAAATTTCAGCATACATGGAATTGATGTGAGCAGGCACCAGCAAACCATCGGGTGGCCTGCCGTAAAAGAAATGATCGCAAGTGATATCAGGATAGGTTTTGTATTTATTAAAGCTACTGAAGGACTGGGGCGGATAGATGAACAATTCAGGAGAAACTGGAATGAAGCCTCAAAAGTAAAAATTACAAAAGGAGCTTATCATTTTTTTATTGCAAGCAAGAGTGGGAAAGCACAGGCGGAAAATTTTATGGAAACGGTGCAATTAAAAAAAGGGGACATGCCTCCCGTACTGGATGTGGAACAAACGTATGGTGCATCATTGACAGATCTGCAACAACGTGTTTCAGACTGGCTGCTTATGGTAGAAAAAAAATATAATGTGAGGCCTATCATTTATACAAACGTAGATTTTTATAACAATTTTCTTGCTGGCCGTTTTGATGATTACCCTCTATGGGTTGCTCATTATCTTGTAAAAGACAAACCCAGGATAGAGCGTAACTGGAGTTTCTGGCAGCATAGCGAAGCTGGCCATGTAAATGGAATTAGGAGTTACGTGGATTTTAATGTGTTTAATGGAGATAGTTTGGCTTTTGAGGGAATGAAGATTAAGTAAATCTTAAATTGTAATGTCTTTGTATCAAATTAAAAAGGCGAGCATCCACTATGGGCGTAGAACCGACAACTCAGAAATTTTTTATACTGATCGTAAATACTATTGCAATCGTATTAATATGGATGATGCTTAATGTACTCGCTGGTATTTATTTTGAACTTGCTTTTTTTGATAACTGGCCTTCATGGAAAAATATTTTATATTATCTCGCCGTGATTGTTAGCGGAATATATCTTACGAAATACCTGGTAAAAAAATGGACGCCTTTTCTCTAATTATCAGCCACGAAGACACAAAGCCACAATACAGAAATTTTTTCAACAATACTAAGTACTCCTTTGCGCCTTCATGTTTTTGTGGTTTAAATAAATCAGCTGCTGTGGTCCGATACGATCACCCATTTATTTTTTATTTTTCTGAACAATAATGTAAAATGTCCCTGCAAGTCGCCGATGCTGCGTGATAAATGCCATTTGCCTACAACGGAGTAATATATGGCCGATAATGGTTTCACTTGTATAATATCAAAATGCAGTTTGCCCATGGCAGCCGTATCAGGATATCCCTTTTTATAATTGTTCAGAGTGTTTTGCCAGCCATATGTCACTCCAGTTTTTCCTATGAACATCAGTGAATCACTTTGCCAATAACCATCCATGAACTTTTCAAGATCACCATTATTCCAGGCTGCCTGCTGCGAATGTAGCGTAGCACGAATTGCCATATCATTTTTATTTGTTTGCGAAAACGACAATAGAGATAATAGCAAACAAAGACTGGTTAATATTTTTTTCATTTTAAAATTGTTTGATAAAAGCATATAAATTAAAACCCGTTGAAGCTTTAGCGATCTCTTCCCGCAATGCATCTTTACTAATCCCTTTCATTCTCTTTTGTACAATAAGTTGCCATGCTTTCTCTGCAAGCAGCCATTCCTTTTTTCTATTATTTGATTTACCAGAAAGTAAATTTTGAATTGCTGCCTTTAGTTCGTTAACTCCTTCGGAAGTTGTGGCATTTGTTTTCAAGATTGGTATTTCACGGGCATGATTGCTAAACGATGGGGCCAGCATCATCCTTAAATTTTTTACATAAGCATCGGCTCCGGGGCGATCAGATTTGTTCACGACAAAAATATCTGCGATCTCCATTAAGCCGGCCTTCATAGTTTGTACTTCATCGCCGCTTTCTGGCACTAATGTTACCAGGGTTACATCTGCGAGGCCTGCAATTTCCACTTCACTTTGTCCTACGCCTACCGTTTCAATAATAATGTAATCATAACCTGCAGCTTTCACCAGTTCAGTTATTTCAATAATTTTTGCATTGAGGCCGCCTAATGAGCCACGGGTAGCAAGGGAACGGATGAATATATTTTGATGATTGAACCAGCGACTCATTCTTATCCTGTCTCCAAGTAATGCACCTAAATTAAATGGTGATGATGGGTCAACACATAGAATAGCAATCTTTTTTTCTTCTGCCGCTAACACTCCCGTTAGTGCATCAGTCAGGGTACTTTTACCTGCACCCGGTGGCCCGGTAATACCTATTACCTGTGCATGACCAGCAGGCAATTGCTCCATAAAATTTTCATAGCCTTCTGCTTCATTTTCAATCAGCGAAATTGCTCTTGCCAGGGCCTTTATATCACCTGCAATAAGATTGTTTTTTAGCTGTTGCCACATAATTGCAAATTAACTTAGATAGCTTATAAATATTCACTTTGAATGGCAATTCTTTAGGCGGCAATGAAATGGTAAGATGAATAAGATGAACTATTTTTGCGCCATGGGCATATTAAAAAAATGGAAAAACCGCAATGCCGCCAGGAAGTTTTCCGCTGATCAACTGGAATTACTTAAGTCTCAGCCCAGGTTTATTGCGGGTACAATTGAATACGATGGCAAAGCATTTAATTATCATGACGCCCAATGTTTTTACGACTCTTACCAGGAAATATTACATGATGAAATGTACCGGTTTGATACCAATCATAAAAACCCGGTTATCATAGATTGCGGCGCAAATATGGGCGTAAGTGTATTGTTTTTTGCGAAAGCTTATCCGCAGGCAAACATAATAGCATTTGAGCCGGAAGAAGAAATTTATGACATACTTGAAAAAAACATTAAAACCTACGGCCTGGAAAATATCAATCTTCATAAAAAAGCTGTGTGGACATCTGAGACTACACTGGAATTTTTTACCGATCACGGTATGGGAGGCAGCGTAGAAAATGTTTATCGGAAACAAATACCCACTTTAGTGAAAACCGTTCGCCTGGCTGATTTCCTGCAGCAACCGGTATCGCTGTTAAAGATGGATATAGAAGGTGCCGAATATGATGTACTTAAAGACTGCGAGCAATATTTCCAAAATATCGAAAATATGTTTGTTGAATACCATAGTTTCGATAAGAAAGAACAGCACCTCGATGATTTATTATCCATGTTGAAAAAGGCCGGATTCAGGTATCACCTCAGGCAATCATTCAGCAGGAAAAAACCCTTTATTGACAGGAAAAAAGTTTGCGAAAATATTGATATGGCGATAAACGTATTTGCATATCGCTCCTGATTTTGCTGCACTAATTTTAAAATAACCATCTTGTTATTACCCGGAATATCTGTAGTAATACCCAACTATAACGGGCGGCAACTTTTGCCCGAAATAATTCCCTATGCTCTTAAAGCATTGCAACACACAAACCTGGCAAGTGAAATAATTATTGTGGATGATTGCAGTACAGATGACTCCTGTAGTTTCATAGCCACTAATTTCCCGGGCGTTGTACTGATTAAAAACGAAATAAACAGCGGCTTTTCCATAACGATGAACAGGGGTATTTTTTCTGCCCGCTTTCAGCTAATGCTCATGCTGAATAGTGATGTAAAGCTTGAAGCAAATTATTTTACAAGCTTGTTACCTTATTTTCTGGAGCAAGATTGCTTTGGTGTGATGGGCAGAATTGTTGGCTGGAATGATGATAATATACAGGACGCTGCAAAGTTACCTGCGTGGCACGGAGCCAAACTTAAAACATCCGGCAATTATTTTGCAGCAAAGCCAGCGCCTGGCGACAGGCTTTTTAGCATGTATCTCTCTGGCGCAAATGCATTGGTAAGTACAGAAAAATTATTGTTCCTGGGTGGGTTCGATGAATTGTTTTCACCATTTTATATTGAAGATGTAGAACTAAGCATAAGAGCCTGGCGAGTTGGCTGGAAATGTTACTACGATCATTTTGCCATTTGCCGGCACAAGGTTTCTACTTCTATTAAAAGCAGTAGAAGCAAAAACTTTATTAAAACTATTTATTACCGAAACAAAATGTTTTTGCATGCAAAGCACTTAGAAGGAACGGCCTTATTATTATGGTATATGCAATTGGTACCCGAAGCTTTTATTAAAATAGTAAGTATAAGGCGTTATTATTTTCGTGCGCTGAGGATGTTTTCCATAAATAAACGTGCATTAAAAACTTCAAGAAATAAGTTTGAAGAACTTGCAGATGAAAATTTAAAAACTCTATCATCTGTTACTAAAATAATTACAGATAGTATTCAGGGAAGGAAAGTAATAAAATTTTAAACACTATATCACTAATTTGAATAACAGCAATCCTCTTCCATTAATATCTGTTGCCATGGCCACTTACAATGGTATGCCATACCTGCAACAACAGGTGGAAAGTTTGCTGGCTCAAATTTATACTAACCTGGAAATTGTAATTTCTGATGACGGGTCTGAAGATGGCACTGTAGAATACCTGGAAAAACAACAGGCAGGTGACAGCCGCATAGTGCTAAAATTAAATAAAGACCAACATGGTATTAAAAACAATTTTTCCAATGCTTTGTTGCACTGCCATGGCGAATACATCTTGCTTTGCGACCAGGATGATTATTGGTTGCCCGGCAAAATAGAAGCAATGTTTAGTAAAATTGGAGACGCTGCACTTATTTACCATGATTCGCTGTTCGTAGATGAGGCAGGCGCATCATTGGGTAAGAAAATGAGTGAGCGATTCAATTGTTACGAAGGAAATGATCCAAGGGCATTCCTGTTATATAATTGTGTTTCCGGCCATGCAGCTATGTTTCGTAGGGATATTATATCGGGCACACTTCCTTTTCCTGAAGCAAGATATCATGACTGGTGGCTTGTTTTTGCTTCGGCAACCAAGGGTAATATAAATTACCTGCCGGAGGTATTTGTGCATTATCGCCAACACCAAAGTTCTGATACTGATTTACTCAGGCGAAAAAAAAATAGGAAGTATATTTCAGAAACAGAAAAATTTAGAGCCGAAGCAACCTGGTATCAAAGGGCCGCAAGCCTGGGCGGAAATCAGCAGGCATATATAAAAACCTGGGCGGAGCATTACGCAAAAAGAGAACATCAATGGCTGAGCATATGGATATTTAAAGAATTACTGAGAAAGCGAAATCTATTGATGTTTATTCGCCGCAGGAGAGGCGCCGGTTTGTTTATTGAATCGCTTAAAAAGTTATGGGGATTGAGGCTGAAACGCTTCTTTGGTTAGCGATTTGTGGCTAACGATGTAAACTTGTAAACCTATGACTAATTTTATTCCCATATTTCCTTTGGCAATTGTTGTATATCCCGGCGAACAACTGAACCTGCATATATTTGAGCCGAGGTATAAGCAATTAATAAATGATTGTTTTGAACAAAAGAAGCCATTCGGCATTCCATCAGTGATCAATAATGAAGTAAAGGAAATGGGCACAGTGGTAGAAATTGCAGCCATCAGTGAACGGTATGAAGATGGCCAAATGGATATAAAAACCAAGGGACTTACAACCTTCAAAATATTGGAAATACAAAAAGAGTTACCGGATAAATTATACAACGGAGCCATAGTTACTTATCCGCAGAACAATATGAGTGGTAGTGCTTCATTGATGAAAAAAATAGTAACAGGCATTAGAGAAATTCATAAACAACTTGACATAAAAAAAGATTTTGTAAAACCAGATGACACATTAATGAGCTACGATGTAGCGCATCATGCAGGTATGGCCATTGAAGATGAATACTTACTGCTTGAACTTGAACTTGAATTACACAGGCAGGAGTTTTTAAAAAGACATTTGGCAAAAGTTATTCCTGTGATGAAAGAAATGGATCTTTTAAAAAAGAAAATAAAATTAAACGGGCATTTTAATAACCTTAGCGGCTTTAAGTTTTCATAAATATTATTACCAATGACTACGCTGTGTCTTGATTTTGGCAATACCCGTCTTAAAGCTGCATTATTTATCCAGGATAAATTTTTAAAAGAATTTTTGCTAAAGCAGGACGGCTTAGAAGATTTAATAGCAATAATAGATGAATACAAACCAACAAAATCTATCCTCTCCTCAGTCATTGATCATAATCCTGCTATTGAGGAATTGTTATCAAACAATACATCGTTTCATAAACTTTCTATAGCCACTAAAATAAATTTTACAACACCTGTTGGCAAACCAGAAAGCATTGGTGCAGACAGGTTGGCCCTGGCAGCTGCTGCGGTTCATTTTTTCCCTGGAAAAAATAATTTGATCATCGCACTCGGTAGTTGCATCACATACAATTTTATAAATCAATATAACCAGTTTTTAGGCGGAAGCATTTCGCCGGGTATGGAGCTTCGGTATAAATCCATGCATGACTTTACAGCTAAACTTCCTTTGATCACCGCTGTGCCGGAAACCATTGGCAACAATTATCCTTTGGTGGGATACGATACCAGTACAAATATGATCAGCGGGGTGCTTAATGGTATCGCCTATGAGCTGGATGGGTTTATTAATGCATATTCCAATAGGTACGGGAACTTTAACGTCCTTTTAACCGGGGGCAATTCTACCTATTTTGCGGGGCAACTTAAAAACAAGATATTTGCCGACTGTAATTTTTTATATAAAGGACTTTATGCACTTAGCGAAACTAACAACTGCGAGAAATAAGAGGATCATTTTGCTTTCACTCACCTGCTTTTCTTTTCTTTTTACAACTGCCCAGGAAAACTCACCTTATTCCAGGTACGGAATGGGAGACATAGTCCCTAATCAGAATGTTACCAGCCGTGGGATGGGCGGAATCACAGCCGGCGTTTCTGACTTTCAAAGCTTAAACCTTGTAAATCCTGCAGCACTTGCCAATTTATACAGTACAATATTTGAGCTTGGTGGCGAGCTTGATTTCAGAACCTTAAAAAGCAATATCTCTCCTGATAAATATACTTCGATAAATACGCTCATCTCTTACCTTCAACTGGGCTTTCCTATTGCATCCAAAAAAATGAAAGACAAAGGGAATTTTCTGGGAATGAGTTTCGGATTAAGACCTGTTACCCGTATCAATTATAAAATAGAAGACAACAAGCGCATTGCGGGAATAGACAGCAGCAGTACGCTATTTGAAGGATCTGGTGGGATTAACCAGGTAAATGTAGGGATCGGGTTGAAAGTGAAACGCTTTTCTGTTGGATTTAATTCAGGTTATAGTTTTGGTCATAAGGATTACAGCACAAAGGTTAGTCTTATAAATGATTCAGTATTGTATTTCAGGAGCAATACAGAAGCACAAACCCGCTTTGGCGGTCTGTTTTTGAATGCCGGAATGCAATATGAAATGCCAACAAAAAATGGTGGATTACTTCGCTTCGGTGCTTACGGTAATCTTGAACAAAAATTAAAGGCAAAAAGAGATAATCTTGCTGCAACCTTTTCTTATGATGGCAATGGCTCTATACTTTATGTAGATACTGTTGATTACAAAAAAGACCAGGCAGGCGATATAAAGATCCCATCGGCTTTTGGCGTAGGCTTTACATACACTGACAAAAACCGTCACTTACTCGCCGGACTTGATGTGGAAATGAGTAACTGGCAGGACTTTACTTATTACGGAAATAAGGATTACACACAAAAAAGCTGGAAGATAAAAGCAGGCGCTCAATATTACCCGGCATCAGCCACTACATCCACCAGTAAATACTGGAGCTTTGTAAACTATAGGGCCGGTATTTTTTATGGCAATGATTATGTGAGCCTGAATAATGCCAAGCACCCCGAATATGGTATTACACTTGGAGCAGGCCTTCCGCTAACTTCTTTTCAGCGGCTGCGTTTCGGTGAATTTGTGATTTTGAATACCGGTCTGGAACTGGGTGCAAGAGGCAATAAAAAATCGGTTTCAATAAGAGAGAATGTTGCCCGCTTCAGTATTGGTATTTCAATGAATGCACGATGGTTCCAGAACAGGAAGTACGATTAATTTTTTTTGATTACCAGCGCATCGCTTCATAAAAATCGTTGTGGCTCGCCCCTTTCGAAAGCGGGGTCGCACACTTGTACTGAATACCTTCACTCAGCCTTAACAATGAAAATACTTTTTACCCATATATTTTTTAAAGCAGCCCTTATCATAGGCTGCTTTTTTTTGCCGTCATGCACAAACAAACAGCAGGATATAGATAAGCTTTATAAAAAAAAGCTTGGTGTAGAAGAAGCCATCAATGTAAAAGTAAATTTTACAACCGGTGGTAGGCCCAAGGCGGTTCTTACATCACCCCTTATGCTTCGGGTGCAGGATTCGGTACCTTATCTGGAATTTCCAAAAACATTGAAGGTGCTTTTTTATAATGAGGCGGGTATTCAGGAAAGTATTTTAACCGGTATGTATGCAAAATATAAAGAGCGGGATGAAATTGTTTACATCCGGGACAGTGTGCAAATAAGAAATATAAATGGCGATACTTTGTATTGCGAAGAATTGTATTGGAACCGCAACAGAACCGGTAAAGAATTTTACACTGATAAACCTGTACGCATCCGCACACGTACACAAACGCTCAATGGTATTGGTATGGAAGCCCGCCAGGATTTTAAGGACTGGAAGATCATTCATCCTCTGGGTGTTATCAAAGTAGCGGGCGGCCCAATTCCTTAAATTTTATTTTTCTAAAACTAAGCCGCCCGGCGTTTTAATTATTTGCTTAGAATTTTCACCAAAATTCCTTTGGCATTGTTATGGTAACTTTGGTTACTAAATTTTTAGTCACATGGAATACCGCAGGTTAGGTAAATCAGGATTACAGGTGAGTGCACTTTCTTTCGGAAGCTGGGTAAGCTTTAGCAAACAAATAAATGATACTGTAGCTGGCGCCTTAATGAAGCAAGCTTATGACAGTGGGGTAAACTTTTTTGATAACGCAGAAGTATATGCACTGGGCGAAAGTGAGAAAATGATGGGTAGGGTTTTAAAAAAAATGAAATGGGACCGCACATCATATATCATTTCTTCCAAAGCATATTTTGGTTGGCGGGGAAAAGAAAATAAACCCAACCAAACCGGCAACAGCCGCAAGCATTTAATGGAAGCCTGCAATGAAGCCTTGCAAAGACTGCAGCTGGACTATCTCGATTTATTTTATTGTCACCGGCCCGATACCAACACACCCATTGAAGAAACTGTGTGGGCTATGAACCACCTGATGCAGCAGGGTAAAACTTTATACTGGGGAACCAGCGAATGGAGCGGTGTAGAGATCATGGAAGCTCATAGGGTAGCTGAAAAATATAAACTCGTTGGTCCTACAATGGAGCAGCCGCAATACAATTTATTTGAGCGACAAAAAGTTGAATTGGATTATTCTGAAATATACAAAAATGTGGGCCTTGGCACCACTACATGGAGTCCGCTTGCAGCAGGTTTGCTAAGTGGAAAGTACAATGATGGTATTCCAAAAAACAGCAGGTTTGCGCTGGAAGGTTTTGATTGGCTGAAAGAAAGATGGGTAACAGATGACAAACTAAAAAAAGTTAAAAAACTTTCGGTGCTAGCTGCAAAACTCGGAATAAGTACTGCACAATTAAGTATCGCCTGGTGTTTAAAAAATCCAAATGTGAGCACAGTAATTCTAGGTGCTACCAAAAAACAACAGCTTACCGAAAACCTGGAAGCCTTGAATGCACTTCCATTAGTAACTGCTGATGTAATAGAAAGTATTGAAAAGATCATGCAAAACAAACCAGTATCTCCATCCAATTAATAAAGCAAATAAAATAATTTTATCAGTAAACATTTTTCTATACCGACAAACAGGCTGGAAGCATTCAGTGATGGTGTTTTTGCAATTGTAATTACACTTATCGCTTTTCAGTTCAGGGTACCAAAGTTTACCGATGAAGCCAGCTTGCAACAAAATATGAGGGAATTGTTGCGCTCTGCACCCAACGTCATTGCATTTGCATTCAGCTTTGCATTCATTTCAGTGTTCTGGGTAAATCATCACCAGCTATATCATTCTATCAAAGAAGTAGACAATAAGCTACTTTGGCTAAATCTTCATTTACTTTTTTGGATAACCATGTTGCCGTTCCCTATCATTATGGTAGGGGATCATCCTTACGTAGCTGTGGCTGCAATGAGCCTGGGTGTTGTATTGATGATGTGTTCGCTGGCAGCGTTCCTTGTAAGACGTTATTCATATTTTAAAGCTAAACTGGCAGATGAAACCCTTTCTCACAATTCAATCAATGACGGGTTGGTAAAAAACATCATTGCCATCATTTTAAACATTATTGCCATTTTTACAGCGCCCATTTCTGTTTATATTGCATATGGCATTTACCTAATTGTCCTGTCTTTATTCATAATTCCACAAAAACTGGAAAGGAAAGTAAAAAAAACGAGCGCACCCACGGGTAACAAATAATATCATCAATTTAAAAAAACAATAAAACAAAAACATGAAAAGAAATGCAACAGCTGTTTGGAACGGCAGTGGTAAAGAAGGCAGTGGCCATCTTACAACACAAAGCACTACATTAAACAAAACTCAATACTCGTACCTGAGCAGGTTTGAAAGTGGAGTAGGGACTAATCCCGAAGAACTTATAGCTGCAGCACATGCCGGATGCTTTACTATGAAGGTGAGCTTTTTATTAAATGCAGCTGGCTTCACTGCAGACGAAATAGAAACCCGCTGCGATATTAATTTAGTAGAAGGAAGTATTACGGGATCGCACTTAACCGTGAAAGCTACAGTGCCAGGAATAAATCAAGAGCAATTTGATGCTGTAGTAATTAATGCAAAAGAAAACTGTATCATAAGCAAATTGCTCAACACCAATATCACGCACGAAGCAACACTTTCCTGATAGTAAGAAATGCAATTTCAAAAAAAGTTTTAACCATTACAGTCCGGAATTGTTAATAAAAAAACTACTGCCATGGATTTTAAAAATAAGACAGCCTTTATAACCGGCGCATCTCGTGGTATAGGCAAAGCAATTGCTTTGAAACTTGCTGCCGCCGGTGCTAATATTGTGGTGGCAGCCAAATCTACTGAGGAAAATCCCAAGCTTGGTGGCACTATCTTTTCTGCAGCAGAAGAAATAAAAGCTGCGGGTGGAAATGCGCTTCCACTTCAGTGCGACATAAGAAATGAAGACCAGGTAAATGAAGTTGTAAAAAAAGCCGCAGAACATTTTGGAGGTATAGATATTCTTATCAATAACGCATCTGCAATCTCTCTTACTAATACCGAAAGAACAGAGCCGAAGCGCTTTGACCTGATGTATAATATAAATGTACGGGGAACATTTTTTGTTTGCCAGGCATGCATACCTTTTTTAAAGAATGGAAATAACCCACATATTATTACACTATCACCACCGATTAATATGGATTTAAAATGGTTTAGCAATCATCTTGCATACACCATGAGCAAGTATAGTATGAGCATGATTGCATTGGGACTTTCGGCAGAGTTGAAAAAATTTGGAATCGCCTCTAATGCACTTTGGCCACGAACAACTATTGCAACAGCAGCAGTGCAAAATTTACTTGGTGGGGATGCATTAATAAAGATGAGCCGTACCCCAGAGATTATGGCTGATGCTGCTTTTGCCATCCTGGGCAGAGCTTCTGCAGAATGCACAGGCAATACATTTATTGACGAACAGGTGCTTGCAGAAGAAGGCATTACAGACCTGGAAAAATATAGCGTAACGCCAGGAGGTAAATTATACAACGACTTATTTATTTAAGCTGTGATTTGAGATCAGCGTTGTTTGGTGAACAACATCGCCAAAATCCTGGGTACGCTAGTTTCTTCATCCAGGTATTCATTAAAGGCTTCCAGCACAAAGCCATGCTTGCGGCTTAATTGTAAATATTCTGAAATGGAATGTGTGTAGCATTCTAAAGTTGTGGTCCCGGTTTCTGATTCAAATCTTGCTTTACTTCCAAGATATTGTTTGAAGGGGTGCAGTTCGCCGATATACAAATAGCCACCTGGTTTAAGAACAGCATTTGTTTGTTGAAAAACAAGATCCAGGTTTTTAATATGCTCTAGCACCAGGCTAAAGGTTACTAAATCAAAGGCTGCATTTGCTGCAAATGTCCAGGGGTTTGTAATATCTGCTTGAATAAAATTGACATGCTTTGAAGGAATCTTTTCTTTCGCCTTGTCCAGCATGCCCTGAGAAAAATCAACTGCGGTTATTGTTGCAGATCTCTGAACTAACCATTCCGTATTTTTCCCTGAGCCACACCCGATTTCCAGGCAATTTTCAAAATGAATTTTCCCCAGGTTTTCCTGCAAAGAAAATGCTTCCAGGTCACGGGTTTTATTTTGGTTGCTGTCATACTGGCCTGCCCACTCATTGTATGATTCCTGGATACTCATGCTGTTTTTTGCCCTTAAAAATAACAGCATTTCTACACATCTATTCAATAACTTTGTTACAATACTTTATTATATGCAAACTGAAACAGTAGAAAAACCAGCACTAACTGCCAAAGATTTTGCCACTGACCAGGAAGTACGCTGGTGCCCCGGTTGTGGAGACTATTCTATCCTGGCACAGGTACAAAAGATAATGCCAACCCTTGGTATTCCAAAAGAAAATATTGTGATCGTTTCGGGAATAGGCTGCAGCAGCAGGTTTCCCTATTATATGAATACATATGGTATGCACAGTATTCACGGAAGGGCAACTGCTGTGGCAAGTGGTTTGAAAGCGTCAAGACCAGAGCTAAGTGTGTGGATCGTTACCGGGGACGGTGATGGCCTTAGTATTGGTGGCAATCATACAATTCATTTGCTTCGCAGAAATTTTGATGTGAATATATTGTTGTTCAACAACCAGATTTATGGCCTTACAAAAGGTCAATACTCACCAACATCAGAAGAAAAAAAAGTAACTAAAAGCACACCTTTCGGAAGTATAGATCACCCCTTTAATCCATTGGCGCTGGCCATGGGTGCTGATGCAAGTTTTATAGCAAGAAGTATGGATAGAGATCCAAAACACCTGCAAGCAATGCTATTAAGATCACAGGCACATAAGGGCACATCTTTTCTTGAAATTTATCAGAACTGTAATATTTTCAACGATGGTGCTTTTGAAATATTTACGGAGAAATCTACCAAGCCGGAAGAAGCCTTGTTTTTAGAACAGGGAAAACCGCTTGTTTTTGGGACAGGGCAAAATAAAGGTATCAAGCTGGATGGATTCAAACCGGTGATTGTAAACTTTGAGTCTGGTTCTGTGCCTGATGATCTTTGGATACATGACGACAAGGATTTTTACAAAGCACAGATACTCATCCGCATGTTTGATGATCCTGCATTACAAGGCCATTTACCAAGGCCATTTGGAGTTTTTTATGAAACAGACAGGGCTTGTTATGAAGATGTAATGACCATGCAGATAGAAGAGACCATTGCACAAAAAGGCCCCGGCGATCTTGATAAATTACTGAAAGGAATGGAAACCTGGACAATTGGTTAAATCTCCTTGATGGTATTTTGTATGCAGCGATAGTACGAGTATAGGTATCTGTACTTCATGAAGTACAAGAAAATTATTATCCTTCCTGCATTATTTATCCTTTCAAATATTCTATACATTAGTTGCTGCAAATGCATAGACTCAAATCAGCCATTTTACAAAATTTCGAATCTTTTTGTGAGGCCTTACGGTAGTGGCAATGCGGTAGTGGATTCAAACATGGTTACGCAGGTTGATACTTTATACTTGCGTTATTCTTCTTACATTAATTGTGTTGCACAGGAGCAAAACCCGTTTTCATTCCTGGTAAATAAAACTATGGCTTGCAAATGTGCTGACTGCGGAAGAGCTGGTCTTAAAAGTAAAATACGTTCCCTTGAATTAACAAGTGATAGTATTTATAATGGAATTCCTGCCAATGGATCCCTCAACAGCATTTTTAAAACATATTATTATTCAAACAGTGTGATAACTGTTGACTCATTAAAAAATGCAGTAAATAATAACGGAGTAAAATTATTTAGTTTAGAATTGTTTACTACAACGAAGCCTTCAAATAATAAAGGACATAAACTTAAGCTTAAAATTATATTTGAAGATGGTAGTGAAGTATCTGCGTTAACAGGAAGACTTTACTGGAATTAATAAAAGGTTATTCCATTTCCCAGCTTCTTGTACTTCGGCCTGCGTGTTTTACTACAGCATAATTATTTTCCTTAGCCATTTTTAGCATTTGCCTCCGTAATAACTGTGGGTAAAAAAATGCCGTCCACTTTGCCAGGCGACTTCTCTTTTTTACAATACCGGCTTGTTCTAAAACATCATAGGTAGCCGCTGCGCAACGCATTCCCAGGAAAGCATAATCGTAAGGCGTTTTTTGCAGGTAATTAACTACTGTAATTTTTACCTTGCAATACTGTTCATTAGTGAGTGGGATCAGGATCGATGAATATTTATTGCCTACCGTATCTGTCATCCATTTTCTTTTATCATCCGCACGGAAGTAACCATTGCAATACTGTTTTTTTCCAACGATATGACAAGTGCCCTTCGGTTGAAATCCAATAATGCTATCCCCAGTTTCAATGCTTACATGCCCGCCTTTTTTTCCGCCAAATCTTTTCTTTTCTAATTTTTCATAACCTCTTGCCGGCGTACTGCCATACAAAAAATGAACGGTTACCGTTTGCTGTGCCTGTGTTGAACAAGCAAGGCTTAACAAGATTAATATGAATGAAAATATTTTCAATGTTTTCAAAAGGTTAAACCATCTTTTTATTTACCAATAACTCTGCTATTTGCACTGCATTTGTTGCGGCACCCTTGCGAAGGTTATCACTTACTATCCAGCAATTGATTGAATTTGGCTGGCTTTCATCTATTCTTATCCTGCCTACAAATGTATCATCTTTATCATGAGCTGTAAGCGGCATGGGATAGATAAAGTTATCAATATCATCCTGCAGCACAAGCCCTGGTGCATTTTTTAGGATAAGTTTCACTTCATCAATGTCAACTTTATTTTCGAATTCAATGTTCACAGATTCGCTATGGCCACCCATTGTAGGAATGCGAACGCAGGTTGCGGTAAGGCGGATACTATCGTCCTGCATGATCTTCCTTGTTTCGTTCAGCATTTTCATTTCTTCCTTGGTATATCCGTTTGCTGTGAAGACATCAATCTGGGGTATCGCATTCATATCAATCGGATACTTATATGCCATCTCGCCCTTTACATCTTTTCTTTCATTCATCATTTGCTCAACCGCTTTTATGCCGGTACCTGTTACACTTTGGTAAGTGCTCACTACCACTCTTTTTATTTTAAGTTTTTGATGAAGCGGGTGTAATACCAACACCATTTGTATAGTGCTGCAATTTGGGTTCGCAATGATTAAGTCATCTTTTGTCAGGACTTCTCCGTTCACCTCGGGCACTACAAGTTTTTTGCTGGTATCCATTCTCCATGCACTGCTGTTATCAATAACTTTTATCCCTGCTTCTGCAAATTTCGGAGCCCACTCTAGCGAAGTATTTCCGCCGGCAGAAAAAATAGCAATATCCGGTTTAGCATTAATGGCATCCTGCATACTTACCACTTTATAATCTTTTCCTTTGTATGAAATATTTTTACCTACTGATCTTTCAGATGCAACCGGCAAAAGTTCTGTGACTGGAAACTTTCTTTCGGCTAATACCTGTAACATTTTTGTACCTACCAGGCCAGTGGCCCCCACTACCGCTATTTTCATCTTAATATATTTTAAATAAAAAAATACCTCCCGGTTTTGTGACGGAAGGTTAGTTCTATGAGTATTAATTACCCTTCCTTATACTGGAATTTTTATTTTGATATACTGTTTATGTAAAAATTTCATGATTGCGAAAATACAGGATTTGCTGCTGGGAAAAATGAGTTAAAGAAGAATGCGCAGAAATTTACTTCTGTACTCAGCGATAGCGTCTGTTTCTCTGTTTTCCCAGATCAAACAAAACCTACCCTGGTCTTTAGGCAATCAATTTTAAGCCATATCTTTAAAAATTACTTCAGCATAATATTATGAGAAAAAATTTACTTGTTGTTTTTGCATTACTTATCTTTTGTTTTTCCGCCAGGGCCCAGTTCATAGATAATTTTATGGATGGTGATTTTACCAATAATCCTTCGTGGACTGGAAACACAGCGGACTGGATCATCAATCCTTCTTTGCAACTGCAAAGCAATAATATTGTACCCAACGCCAATTTTTATTTAAGTACACCTAATGCTCTGGCTACAGTAGCCCAATGGGATTTTTATTGCCAGCTTACCTTTAATACATCAGGTACTAATTATGTGGATGTTTATTTAACTGCATCTGCTTCTAACCTAACTGCGGTAACTACAACTGGATATTTTGTACGTATCGGTGATACACCGGATGAAATAAGTCTTTACCGTAAAGATGCAAGTGTAACTGCTATTAAGATCATTGATGGTATAGATGGAATTTTGAATACCAGTAACAATGTGATGCGGATTAGGGTGACAAGGAATGCCGCCAACCAATGGAATTTGCAAAGAGATATTACAGCAACAGGAAATAGTTATGTGAGTGAAGGAACTTCAAATGATGCAACTTATCTCACGTCTGCTTTTTTTGGATTATGGGTAAGGCAAAGCACAGCATCATTTACACAAAGACATTTTTTTGATGACTTCGAGGTGAAAGCCTTTGTGCCCGATGTTACGCCTCCATCAATTGTTTCAGCAACTGCAATTACGGCAAATACACTTGATGTATTATTCAATGAACCAGTGGACCTAACAACCAGCCAGGCGATTGGTAATTATGTAGTAAGTAATGGTTTGGGTTCGCCTGCTACTGCCATACGGGATGCTGCAAACCCTTCGTTAGTGCATTTAACTTTCGCTGGCAATTTCCCCCTGCGCACAAATCTTACCATTACTATTAACGGAGTAAAAGATCTTTCTAACAATGCAATTAACAATGGAACTTCTGTATTCAGTTATTTTATTCCACTGGCTTATGATGTGGTGATTGATGAGATCATGGCAGACCCCACTCCACTTGTTGGCTTGCCAGATGCTGAGTGGATCGAATTGAAAAACACCAGCGCCTTTAATATAAATTTACTTGGATGGAGAATATCAAAACCCTCTGGGCAAAGCGGCCCCATGCCATCTTATATTTTAAAGCCTGATAGTTTTGTGCTGGTGACTACTTCCAGTGCGGTGGCTGCATTATCAGCATTTGCCCCGGTGATTTCTGTAACAAGTTTTCCCGCTCTTGGTAATACTGGTGACCTGCTTTACCTGCGTTCGCCACAAAACAATATTATACATGCGGTGAATTATACAGATGCCTGGTACCAGAATGAATTAAAAAAAGATGGCGGCTGGACATTGGAAATGATAGACACAAAAAATCCATGTGCAGGTATAACTAATTGGAAGGCGAGCATTGATCCTAAAGGCGGTACACCGGGTAAGAAAAATTCTGTAGATGCCGTAAATAAAGATATTAATGCTCCCAAACTTATACGGGCATTTGCGACAGACAGCGTAACGGTGACACTTGTTTTTAATGAACCACTTGATAGCGCCAAAGCTTCGATAATAAATAATTACAGCATTAGTGATGGTATTGGAATTCCGATAAATGCATTACCTGTTTCACCATTGTTTGACAGGGTTACCTTAAGACTAAATACGCCATTGCTTCGCAATAAAATATATACCGTTACTGCAAGTACAGCTACTGACTGTGCTGGCAATGCTTTGAACACAGGTAATTCGGCACGTGTTGGATTATATGAACATACCGATAGCTTTAATGTGGTGATCAATGAAATATTGTTCAATCCAAAATCGGGCGGTACCGACTGGGTAGAAATTTATAACAGGAGCAACAAGATATTAACCCTTAGAAATCTTTATATAGCAAACAGGAATACGGCCGGCGCAATTAGCAGCATTAAGCAATTAAGCACCGAAGACTATTTATTTTTTCCTGGTGAGTTTTTGGTGATTACTGAAAGCAAACAATTACTGTTAAGAGATTATGTTGCTAATGATCCGGATAGAATTATTGAAGTAAGCACATTGCCATCATTTAATGATGATGCAGGCGATGTTATAATTATTAATGAGCAGGGAGCTGTAGTTGATGAAGTTGCGTACACAGAAAAATGGCATTTTAAATTGATCAGTGATAATGAAGGAGTGTCGCTGGAGCGGATAGATTATAATGCCCCCTCGCAAAGCGAAAGCAACTGGCATAGTGCGGCTACCAATGTTGGTTATGGAACGCCCACTTATAAAAATTCCCAATTCAGGTTAGATGCTGCTGTGCAGGGAACAATCTCTGTGAGCCCTGAAGTGATAAGCCCTGACAATGATGGCCTGGATGATTTTGCAACCATAAATTATGAATTTCCTGAGCCTGGATATGTAGCCAATATTACCATCTTTGATGCCGTAGGAAGACCTGTGCGTTACCTTGAGCGCAATGCATTGAATGGGTTAAAAGGATTCTATCGCTGGGATGGATTGGGTGAGAAAAATCAAAAACTTAATTCAGGTATTTACATCATCTACACAGACGTATTTAACCTGGCAGGGAAAACTAAAAAATATAAGAACGTGATCGTGGTTGCAAGGAAACAGTAAAAGATTTATTGGATGATGTTGATATAGAGATACCAAATATATTACAGGAATTGGCCAATGTAATTATCCCAGTAAGGTCGCTTAACCTCCCTATAACATCGCTATAAGTTTTTGTAATTAAGTCCCTTTGTTTTTAAAGTTCCTGGTCTTCGCCAATGTTATTAATCTCATCATCATCAATAAGTGAAGGAGCTTTATCTACGAGGTAGTTAACTAAGAGGTATCCGCCAAATGCCGCTGCAATGGCAATAGAATAAATGCTAAAAGTATTTTCGGGCCCGAAGAAGATTACAGCAATGACGATCCCAAGTATTTCTGCACCAACCCATGCGGCCACCGTATAAAATTTCCACCAGCCTGCTTTGAGTCCTTTTTCTGATGCTTTATTGCCGATTCGCCGGCAAAGAAAAATGAGGATAATAATTTCTATCAATTGTAAATATTATTAATGTTGTAAATCATGAATTGCATCTTCTTTTATTAATTCACCAGGTCAATATCAAAATTCACCAGCTGAACAAACTCAGTGATTCTTTCATCAATATCAGCTTTGGTAATTTCTTTCAATCTTTCAGGGCCAAATTTTTCTACACAAAAGCTTGCCATTGCGCTTCCTACAATAATTGCCCGTTTCATATTATCAAAACTAATGTCTTTTGTTTTTGCCAGGTAACCAATAAAACCACCTGCAAATGTATCGCCTGCGCCGGTTGGATCAAACACTTCTTCCAATGGTAATGCAGGAGCAAAGAAGACATGATTTTCATGGAATAATAAAGCCCCATGTTCACCCTTCTTTATGATTAAGAATTTTGGTCCCATATTCATGATCCTTCTTGCAGCTTTTACCAGCGATACTTCTTCACTTAATTGCCTTGCTTCTCCATCATTCACAAGCAATACATCTATTTTTTTCAGAACGGCTTTAAGATCATCCATTGCAATATCCATCCAAAAATTCATAGTATCCATCACGATCAGTTTAGGCCGGTTCTTCATCTGGTCTATTACGCTCATTTGCAATTTCGGCATGAGGTTTCCAAGCATTAAAAAATCAGCACCCTGGTAACTATCGGGCACAATGGGATTAAAATCTTCCAAAACGTTCAGGTCTGTAACCAAGGTATCACGGGTGTTCATATCGATATGATATTTTCCACTCCAGAAAAATGATTTTTTATTTGGCACTATTTCCACGCCTTCCATTTCCACACCCAACTTTTTCAGTGCGTTCATT
Organism: Ferruginibacter sp.; assembly: GCA_039920245.1. Lineage (GTDB taxonomy): Bacteria > Bacteroidota > Bacteroidia > Chitinophagales > Chitinophagaceae > Ferruginibacter. Next base: position 43,898 of record JBDSEE010000179.1, on the reverse strand, counting down.
TCTTCTTCCGGAAAATCATTTCCAACAATTGAAATTTGTTGAATTGGTGTGGCAAATTTGCTGGCTGCGTATGCAACATAAGTTGCAGAACCGCCAATAATTTTATCTACTTTTCCAAATGGCGTTTCAATTGCATCAAAGGCCATTGTACCTACAGTAATTACTGACATAATAGTTGTTTTAAAAAACGCAGCAAAAGTAGCTGATAAATTCTGTTTAAATTGGTAGCGGCACATTTTGTGTTATTTTACATATATGTTGTTACATATACATCCGCAAGATCCACAGCCAAGGCTCATTAAGCAGGTTTCAGAATGCCTGCTTGGCGGTGGTATTATTATTTATCCTACTGACACTATCTATGGAATTGGCTGTGACATATTTCAGCATAAAGCAGTAGAGCGCATTTGCCAGATAAAAAAAATTGATCCGCAGAAAGCGCAATTATCTTTTATTTGCCGTGACCTAAGTAACCTGAGTGATTATACAAAGAGTATTGATACGGCTTTGTACCGTATACTAAAACATTACCTGCCGGGGCCTTATACTTTTATTTTGCCAGCAAGCAAACAGGTGCCTAAAGTTTTGCACAGTAAAAAATCAACCATTGGGCTGCGTATTCCTGATAATGAAATCTGCCGTCACATTTTAGATGCAACAGAACATCCTTTGTTAAGCGCATCATTACCCGGTGATATGGTGGAAGAATATACAGATCCCGAAATCATGTATGAAAAATTTGGGGACCTTGTAGATTTTGTGATCGATGGTGGAATTGGCGGTATGGTGCCATCCACTGTGATAGATTGCACAACTGGTGAAATGAATATTACCAGGAAGGGTTTGGGTGAATTTGAAGATGTATAAATACAAATTTTAGTTGCTGCAAATATCTATGCCTGTAATAAACAATACCGCATTCAGCATCAAGGAAAATAGTTTCATTGCTAGGCTTGCGGCAATGAAATTAAAAAACGATCGTGTTGCCATTGTAATAGGTAAAACTGTACATCTTCATAATTGCAATGCAGAAGAATTTTTGCAGAATGAAAGATGGGTTAAACATGAATGCTGCCATATTAAACAATTTAAGCAACACGGCTTCATCCCTTTTATTTATAAATATTTATTGGAAAGTATCAAGCATGGGTATTATAAAAATAAATTTGAAGCGGAGGCAAGGGAAGCAGAGGATATTTAAAGAGATAGAAAATAAAAAAAGCAACCCGTTAAAGATTGCTTTTAGTCTTGTATTTCAAAAGAACTAGTTCCTGTCCCTGCGGTTATGTTTAGTGCGATATATAGTACGGCTGGTTTTTTTCTTATCCTGCTTTATCTCTTTTTTTTCTGCGGGGGTTACAACGCCATCCACTTTTGCTGCTTTTATATCTTCTTTGGTTTCCTTCCTGTCTTTAGCGATCACCTTCCCTTCATGACTGGTTATCTCACCACTACGAACTCCTTGTTTTACACGATTGCGATTGGTTGTTTGAGCACCGGCACTGGTAACTGCCAAAAGCATAATGATAAAGGCTGCGAAAATTTTTACTGGTTTCATACAATTTAATTTTAGAGTGTTTTAATATCGCCAAAATGGCGGGCAGCTATAAGACGCCCGGTTGTTAAGGAAGTTTAAAACAGGAAAAAGAATTTAAACAGGGGCCTGTTGGTCTTCGAATATTTCCAATTGTGGAGAATAGATATTAAATGTTTTTCGGTGGTATTTGCAAATACCTTTTTCATCAATGGCTTTCCTATGTTCGGCAGTGCCATATCCTTTATTTGTATTCCAGCTATAATAAGAAAATTCTGCATGAAGCATTTGCATATATTCATCTCTATGCGTTTTGGCAAGCACACTTGCAGCAGCAATAGCGGCATAAAGACCATCACCTTTTATAATGCAAGTATGTTTTATTTCTTTGTATGGCTTAAACCTGTTGCCGTCTACCAGTAAATGATTGGGCGTTTTATTTAATTTATCCAAGGAAAGGTGCATGGCTTTGAATGATGCCTGCAAAATATTTATCTGGTCTATTTCATCATTGCTTACAGATGCCACAGCCCAGCAAATGCTTTGTGATTCGATGATCGGTCTTAGTAAATCTCTTTCTTCATGCGTGAGTTGTTTGCTGTCGTTCAGTAACGGGTGATAAAAATGCTTTGGTAAAATAACCGCTGCTGCAAATACTGGTCCTGCATAGCATCCCCGCCCGGCTTCGTCAAGCCCTGCTTCTGTTTTGGTTTTGTAATAATACGATTGCAGCATCAGCACAAATATCAGTTTATTGTTTCAAAAACATTTTCATGATTTATTCACAACTAACTTTGTAATTATATGAATCAATTGACTAATGAAAAGAATAACCGCCAGGTAGCAAACTGGCTTTTTCTTGGAGTGCTGATGATCATTGTGCAGGTTCTCATCGGCGGCATCACCCGGCTTACAGAATCGGGATTGTCTATCACCGAATGGAAACCTATAACCGGCGCTTTACCACCATTAAATGATATTGCCTGGCAGCAGGAGTTTGCAAAGTATCGGGGCACTGACCAGTTTAAATATGTTCATCAATATTTTTCATTAAGTGATTTTAAATTTATTTTTTTTTGGGAATGGTTTCACAGGCTTTGGGCAAGATTGCTGGGAGTAGTTTTCTTGATTGGGTTCATATACTTTTTGGCAACTAAGAAATTTACACGCCCGATGATATTGCCGATGATATTGCTTTTTATACTTGGGGCTTTGCAAGGTGCTATAGGATGGCTAATGGTAAGGAGTGGATTAGTTCCTGAAAAATTTTTTGTTGGCCATGTAGAACTCACCACGCATTTGATTGCTGCATTAATACTGCTGGCTTATACCTGTTGGTTTGCCATAAGCTTATTGCCTTCTTTCCGGCAAAAGATATTATCCAGCCCACTAAAAAATCAGTTAAGGTTTATAACAGTAATATTTTTTTTACAGCTTATGTATGGTGGATTTATGGCCGGACTTAAAGCAGCCGTGATAGCGCCGACCTGGCCGGATATAAATGGAAAAATGATTCCTACATTTTCAGGAAGCATATTTAATGATCCGCTGGAAATACATTTTATTCATAGAACACTTGCATACCTGTTGCTGATCCTTATCGGCTGGTTTTATTTTAATTCCCGCTCCTATAGTCATCACAAGCCCTTTAATTATTTCAGGAATGGGTTATTAATATTGATAATAACGCAAGCATTACTGGGCATATCTACTGTGTTGAATGCAGGAAAGGGAAACCTGTTTGTATTTTTTGGAGTGGCGCATCAGTTCATTGCTATGCTACTGGTAATTTGTATAACATTTCTTTTATACCTTGTAAGAAACCAGGATAGACAATATTTTATTTCAAAACAAGTTTCTTAGTATAGTTTTTTTAATAATTAAGATAATGTATGCGCTTGCTGCTACGTAATATTTTTTATTCCTTTCCCATACAGCTTTTTATCCTGCATTTTCGCAAGTACCAGGTGCTGTTGTTTTTCTGGTATATAGTTTTTAGTACGATCAATAGTGGCTTCATGAAGTTTTATGGAGCAGATGCGCTTTTCTTTACTCCGGAGTATTTGGGAAGCGTCAATATTATCGGTGCTGTTTTAGTGGGGGTTGCATTTGGCGTTTTTTTTATGAGCTGGAATATTACCACGTTCATATTACATAGCAAGCGATTTAAATTTTTGGCAACCACCAGCAATCCTTTTTTAAAATACTGTATAAATAATGCTATCCTGCCACTCCTGTTCCTTATCTTTTATTTTGTAAAAATGTACCGGTTCAATGAATATAAAGAACTGATGAATGCCGGGCAGATCATCAGCATAATGTCGGGTGTGTTGCTTGGAAACATATTACTCATAGCCATTTCCTTCGCTTATTTTTTTGGTGCCGGGAAAACCATTAACCGAACGATGGTACCTATTATTAGTAATCCTGAATTGTTTAGGAAAACATACGCAAAGAGAGAAAATATCCAGGATGAATTTGGCTTAAAAGTTCTATATTATTTCACAGGAAGATTTAAACTAAAGAAACCCCGGCAAGTGGGTCATTATCGCCAGGACTTCCTCGATACTATTTTCAAACGTCATCATATTGCGGCTATTGCGAGCATTATGCTGGCTTTCTTTTTTTTAGTAATCGTCGGATTCTTACTTGATAACAAATATTTTGAAATGCCTGCTGCTGCAAGCATCTTAGTGTTTTTTGCTTTGATGATCGCATTGATCGGGGCCTTAACTTATTTTCTTCAAAGCTGGAGCCTGCCTGCTGCAATTTTGTTGATCGTTATCATAAATGTTTTGTATAAAAAAGAAATCATTGATCCCCGCAACAAAGCGTATGGCCTGGATTATAACCATAAGGAATTGCGCCCTGATTACAATAAAGCAGCTTTGCAGGCGCTATGCAATTTCAATCAACAGGAAGCTGATCGGGAAAATATGGTTGGCATTTTAGACAGGTGGAAGCAAAAGCAAACTTCAGCTAAACCTGTGATGGTGTTTATAAATGTAAGTGGCGGAGGTTTAAGAAGCGCTGCCTTCACCATGAATGCCTTGCAACAATTAGATAGCATATCGGGCGGTAAGCTTATGCAGCATTGCTTTTTATTTAGCGGCGCCAGCGGTGGAATGCTTGCCGCAACTTACTATCGGGAGCTATACAGGAAGAAGTTTTTAGATAGCAACATAAACCTGCATGATAAAAGATTTACAAATGATATTGCCGATGATTTGCTTAACCCCGTTTTCAGTTCTATGATCGCAAGAGACTTGTTTGCGCCAGGACAAAAATTTTCAGTGGATTCTTTTCTTTATGTAAAAGACAGGGGCTACGCATTTGAAAGAAAACTCTCACAAAACACACATGGTGTGCTGCAGGAACAACTAAAGGATGCAGCAAACGATGAAGCAATGGGAAAGGTTCCACTCCTGATATTTAATGCAGTTATTAAAAGCGATGGCAGAAAGCTTGTGATAGGCACACAGCCGTTAAGTTTTATGATGAAGCCGTATTCCATGCATAAAGACAGTGCTTCAAGCCCGGATGCGGTTGACTTTGGAGCACTCTTTAAAAAACAGCAGCCAATGAATATGCGGATGCTTACTGCATTGAGGATGAATGCAACCTTTCCTTATGTTTTACCAAATGTGTGGCTTCCGAGTAATCCAGTTATAGATGTAATGGATGCGGGTCTTAGGGATAATTATGGCCAGGAAACAACGCTAAGGTTTATTGATAACTTTAAAGAGTGGATAACCCAAAACACTGGCGGAGTAGTTATCCTGCAGTTAAGAGACAGGCTTAATGATAACTGGCAACAGCCTTTCGAAACGAATTCTCTAACGGATATGATGATCACACCCGCAACTATGTTATCGCATAACTGGCCCAAGTTGCAGGATTATTTCCAGGCGGATCAATACAGTTATTTTAAGGAAAGAATGGATAGTAGTCTTTATAAAATATCCATTATGTATATCCCGGAAGTCGAGGAAAAAGGCGCTACATTAAACTTTCATTTATCAGCCAGGGAAAAGAGAGATGTGATGCAGTCATTCTATCACAAGAATAATATAGAAGCTTTGAAGCAGATAGCAGAATTGCTTAAAGACTGATCTAAGGCATCAATAACCTGAAAGCTTTTTCAACAATTTTTATTTCAAAATGCTTCGATGTTACTTCGGGTTCACCATCAATATGCAATGGAGCATTGCCAACATTTGTAATGGTTAAATGATCTGTCTGGAAATACATTACTTCTTTTTTTGTTTCCTGTGTTTTTGTAAATGAAATCGGTTTGCCAAATTTTATATGCTTCAGTACATTGTAGATCATACTTGCCTTATTCATTTTATTTACTACAACAATATCAAGCAAGCCGTCACTAAGACTTGCCTGCGGCGCAATTGTAACATTGTTTCCGAACTGGTTACTGTTTGCAATGCTTAGAAAATATGCTTCGGTGCTTAAGGTCTTTTCGCCGATGGTAATCTTAAACGGAAAAGCTGGGGCATTAAAAAAACCCAGGATTGTTTGTTTGATATATGTACTTAAACCTCTTGTGGATTGCTTAGCAAAATCGTGTGCAACCTGTGCATCCATTCCCAGGCCCGCAAGCATGCAGCTAAATTTCTTATTGATATAAAATGCATCTATTAGTGTTGATTTTCCCGCAAGAATTATGTCGATTGCTTTTGCTGCGTTGGAAGGAATGCCCGCAGTTCGTGCAAGGCCATTGCCAGAACCCATGGGAATAATTCCAAATGCAACCGCCTCTCCCAGGAGCGAACCTGTAACCTGGCTTACAGATCCATCGCCACCGCAAATGATAATATCAGTAATGCTTTCTGTTTTTATTTTTTCTTTTAGATAAAAATAATCTGCTTCCTTATTGGTATGTATGAGTTGGAAAGGATAGCGAGCAGCAGATAATTTATTTTCAATAATTTTTAAAACCCCTGATTTATTCTTTGTGCCTGAAATAGGATTTATCAGGCAAATAAAATTTCGTTGCATTACTTCAAAGTTAGTTCGCCAAGATATAACCTTTTTGAAGGCATCATCATCATGTCATTTGCCGGATTAAGCAAGAGGTATATTTTTATAGATTGTTTTTTGAAGAAATTATATTTTTTTAGTAGGGCTGTAATGTTTTGTTGTGCATTTTTTTGCTCAGTTATATTTAGCACTGTGCTTTGAGATTCTTTGCTGTCCGTAATTTCAATGCTTTGTTTGTAAGGAGAATCTTTTGTACCTGCCTTAAACTGGATAAAGAAAGGTTTAGCAGGCGAAACGTTTATTTTTTTTATCGAAATGTTTTTAGGTTCCTGGTTGCTGATAAAAGTAGCAACGACTTTGTTATTTATAATCATCTTTACAGTATCCTGTGACATGACTGCATTTGTCAAAACCATTGTAATTATAGTAAATAGTATTTTCATATAATTCGTTTAGTTGCATGTTGCCAAACTCCGGCCATAAAACTTTATAATAAAAATTTTACCATCTTAATAACGCAGATCCCCATGTAAACCCGCTGCCGAATGCTGCAAGGCAAATCAAATCACCTTCTTTTATCTTTCCCTGCTCCCATGCTTCGCATAAAGCAATGGGTATAGATGCAGCGGTTGTGTTGCCATATTTATCAATATTGTTATAAACCTGATCGCCTGATAGTTTAAGCTTTTGTTGTATAAACTGTGCAATCCTAAGGTTTGCCTGGTGTGGTATTAGTAAATTCAGATCATTAATTGATAGATTATTTTTATTCAGGGCTTCCATAATAACTTCTGGAAATTTAACTACGGCTTTCTTAAAAACAGCCTGGCCTTCCATCACCGGAAAATTTTGTGCATTGTCTATCATTGCATGACTCATGAACATGTCACTTATTTCTGTATCATTAAAATCGGCTATGGGCTCATTCACCCAATGATTAGCATGCGTACCGGGATTGAACATTGCCAGCATCTCTGCACTTTCGCCATCGCTATGTAAGTGAGTACTTAGTATTCCCGGCTTTTCTGTTGGCTGTAGTACTACCGCACCAGCACCATCTCCAAAAATCACAGAAATGTTTCGGCCACGTGTAGAAAAATCTAACCCAAATGAATGCTTTTCACTGGCGACCAATAAAATATTTTTATACATTCCTGTTTTAATGAATTGGTCTGCTACAGAAAGGGAATAAATAAATCCGCTGCATTGATTGCGGATATCAAGGGCCCCAATCTCTTTCATCTTCATAGCTCTTTGCACCAAAACACCACAGCCGGGGAAATAATAATCGGGACAGATAGTGGCAAAGATGATGAAGTCTACTTCCTGAGCTGTAATGCCTGCTCTTTCCAGTGCAATCTCAGCAGCTTTAATGCCCATTGTTGTTGTGGTCTCTTCCGTGCGGTGGGCAAATCGTCTTTCTTTTATTCCTGTTCGCTCCTGTATCCATTCGTCTGAAGTATCCATATACCTGGTAAGGTCATTATTGGTGACTACATTTTCCGGTACATAAAATCCAATACCTGCTATTCTTGTTTGTGGCATGTTCAATCGTTTTTATAACTAAATGAAATTAAACAATTATACAGTGCAGCTACATTAAAGTAAACAGGATGAATGTTAAAAGTAGGACGGTCTTTTAGAAATAATCATTTATAAATAGCATGTGCAGTAAAGCCGGCTATCTCCATCATCCATGCTATGCCGAGATGTACTATTAAACCACCCCAAATAGATTTTGTATGATAAGACACAGTGCCCAGTATCAGTCCACCAAAAAAACTACTTATAGCCTCTGGCATCGGTTTGCCCAGGTGAATGCAACAATAAAAACAAGCTGCTGGCAATATGCAATTCATACCTGTTATTCGCATGAATGCGAGAATGAGAAATCCCCGGAAGAAAAATTCAATACTTATAAAATCAATACTGTAGGATAATTCATAAACGAAATAATGGAAAACATCCTGGTGAATATTTAAATGATGAATCTGTTGTGCACGTGGATACATATTCATGAAGCTGGGGATAGCTGCAGCACTGGCTATGACAGGGATCATTATAAATAGCATGATGAAATACGCCTTAAAATTTTGTAATGCTCCGCTGCCATAAAATTGCATTATATGTTTGTCTTTCCACCTCCATAGAATATACAATGGGATCATGACCAGGATAAATCTTACCAACCAATCAAAACATTTTTGCCAGAATATCACAGTATCTCCATGAAAATATTCAGCCAGCAAAGAATGATGAAAATTAAAGTTTACCCTGAAAGCAAAAATAGCAGGCGCTAAAAATAGCAGCACGATGAACCATTTGTTTTTAAGACATACCGTGATAATTTTTTTATCCTGGATAAAATATGTTCCTACGAAAGGAATAAAATATAATAAAAAACTGCCGGTAAGGTTTCGCAGCCAGGAATGGTTGCTTCCGAGAAGAACAAGGCTGAAAAAATTATGCTCGTAATAATTGCAATAAATAATCACTGCCATTACAAGCATAGCGAATGCAATATTCAGGGATTTATTTAAGGAAAGAAATGCCTGCTGATATTTAATTATAGCAACAATGCCTCTAACCATAAAAAATAGTTTCGGGTTTTACGGGGCTAAGCCTGAAGGGTTTCCCATAACAGATCTTTCAATTGCACCAGGCCCTGCCCGGTTACGGATGAGATAAATATGTGTGGAATATTTGCTGGCAATTCTTTTTCGATTGCTGATTTTAATTCATCATCCAGCATGTCGGATTTACTGATGGCTATCACAAAATCTTTTTGCAACATATCCGGATTATATTGTTCCAATTCATTTCTAAGTATCTCAAATTCCTGTTTATGGTCCTTACTATCTGCAGGCACTAAAAATAATAGAATTGAATTGCGTTCGATATGCCTGAGGAACCGATGGCCTAGTCCCTTTCCTTCCGCAGCGCCTTCAATTATTCCCGGCAGATCTGCAATGCAAAAACTTTTCCCATCCCTATATTCTACCATGCCCAGCTGGGGTACGATGGTGGTAAATGCATAATCAGCAATTTTTGGTGTAGCAGCCGTGATTACGGAAAGTAAGGTTGATTTTCCTGCATTGGGAAAACCTACAAGGCCCACATCAGCCAGCACTTTTAACTCCAGCATTTTAATACCTTCTACGCCATCTTCACCGGGTTGTGCATAGTCCGGTGCCTGGTTAGTTGATGTTTTAAAATTGCTGTTGCCCAGACCGCCCCGGCCTCCTTTAAGCCAAATGATTTCCTGGCCATCATGTAAAATTTCTGCTTCGGTTTCGCCAGTTAAATCGTCTTTTGCAATTGTACCCAGCGGCACTTCTATAATAATATCTTTACCGCTTTTGCCCGAAGAGTTGTTCCCACTTCCGTCTTCACCATCTTCTGCAAGCACATTTTTAAAATAGCGCAAGTGCAGCAACGTCCATAATTGTGAATTACCTTTTAAAATAATATGGGCACCACGGCCACCATCGCCGCCATCGGGCCCACCTTTTGCAGTAAGTTTGTTGCGTAGATAATGTTTGCTGCCTGCGCCACCATGCCCGGTGTGACAGAATATTTTTATCTGATCAACAAAATTTGTTTTTTCCATTGGGCTGCAAAGATGAGAAAAATTGTTTGCAGCAGTATTTAAATAACAAAATGTATGAAATTAATTATCTCTCTTTTCATGATTTCCCTTGTCGCATGCTGTTCATCAAAGCAGGCATCATCAAATGATATTGTTGTTATGAATGGCAACACAGGTGAGGCTTATCCAACTGCACCTTCCTGTATTAAAGACCTCGTTAGAAAATTCGCATCGGAGCCAAAAGAAAATCCGCCCCGGAAAGTTTTTCAATATAATTATAGAGGTAACGTAGTTTATTATGTAACTGCAATCTGCTGCGATCAATATAGTGATCTGTTTGATGGGAATTGTAATTTACTTGGACATCCTGATGGTGGCATTACGGGTAAAGGAGATGGGAAACTTCCAGACTTTAATAAAGAAAAGACAGGTGAAACACTGGTGTGGGAAGACAAGAGGTAATGAAGGATGTCTGATGTAGGATGTGAATTAGGGCTTTGTTTCATTCCATGTTTTGTAAATATTTTCCTGCTCATTCTTTTCTACATGCATTTCATGCAAGGGTTCACATTGCTTCCAATGTTCATGCATATCTTTTGGTAATTGCTGGTAAAGTTTTGTGCCTTCTGTTTTCCATTTCATCATTTCATCGGTAACTTCCTTAATTTTTTTTGCAGGATTACCTACTATCAAACTCCTGCTTTCAAATTTTTCATCAGCCTTTATAAAACTAAGAGCACCCACAATACATTCATCGCCCAATATTACATTGTCCATGATAACGGCATTCATACCTACTAAACAGTTTCTACCAATTATGGCTCCATGTATGACGGCACCATGGCCTATATGGGCTCCGGCTTTTAATAAAACAGTTACGCCGGGAAACATATGAATGGTACAGTTCTCCTGCACATTGCATCCATCTTCTAAAATGATCTTGCCCCAATCGCCACGCAGCGCTGCACCTGGACCGATGTAACAATCTTTGCCTATGATTACATTTCCTGTAACTGCTGACTGGGGATGAATAAAAGAAGAGTCATGAATTATGGGGATGAAGTTCTTGAAAAAGTAGATCATGTGTGAAGTATAAAGTAGAAAAGTATATAAAGTATTTTTAGTTCGGGTTGGTATATGTCTTTTGCGATATTTATTTATAACGTTATTGGATTTATATACTTTTTCTACTCTTTTTTATTTCCTTTTCCTTCGTCTCTTTTCTTACGCAAAAAGATAATGTATCCGTTTATTATTAGTTCAATTTCTTTGCCTTTAATTTTTAAATCCCTCAATTGTATTTCGGTTATATATTTATCATCAAATGCATCAATTAAATGATTTATAGTTTCGCTTAATGATCCTCTTGCCAAAATGCAAATGTATTTGATCGGGATAAGTAAATCTTCCTGTCCTTCTGATATCAACGCATTTATGGAACGTACACTCCTTATAATTTGGTCAATAAGTTTAAACTTTTCATCAGCAGGAAATAATCTTGCAATTCTGCAAATTTCAATTTTGAATACCCGTACTTTTTTCCAAAGCTCCAAAGATTCAAATCCGAAATTTTCATTCATAAGAAGGCTTTAAATTATTTCAAACTTTATATACTTTTTCTACTCATCAACTCCTTCCTCGTTCTAAAACAGGTTCCTTTAAATATTGCAACAGTATGCCCGTTTTGATTGCTAATAAAAATATGATAAAGCCCGGTACTTTTTCCATTGTGTAATTCTCTAGCTTCGGCAGTTAATACATCCCCTACATGAATAGGTTTTAAAAAATTGATTGAAGTATCCAGTGCCACGGATAAATTGTTACGGTTATTGCAGGCAAAAGCAAAAGCACTGTCCGAAAGTGAGAATGCAATGCCGCCATGTACAATACCAAAACCATTTATCATCTCCGGGCGTACGATCATTTTTATTTTACTGTAACCTTCTTTTATTTCCATTAGTTCTATGCCCAGCCATTGGGAAAATAAATCGTTCTCCATCATGTGAGTCACAACTTGATTAGCCAGCAAATTATTTTGTTCATTCATAAAATATTACTTTATATACTTTTTACTTTCCCTTAAACACTGGTATTCGTTTTTCAATAAACGCCGCTACACCTTCTATATAATCATCTGTATGAGCAGCTTTAGACTGGAGATTATCTTCAAGCTTTAATTGCTCTTCCAGGGAATTGTACATAGAATTGTTGAGTGCCTGTTTGGTAAATGCAAGTCCCTTAGTGGGCATCGCAGCCAGCGTTTCTGCAATGGCAAATGATTCGGTGGCAAAATTTTCATCAGGAAATACTTTATAGATCATGCTCATTTTTTCTGCCTCTGTTGCGGGAATTTTATCGCCCAGCATCATGATGGCGGATGCTTTTTGGAAACCGATTAGCCTTGGTAAAAAAAATGTTCCGCCACTATCCGGGATCAATCCAATTTTGCTGAAGGCTTGTATAAAAGATGCAGAAGCAGTAGCTAGAACTACGTCGCAACACAAAGCAATATTAGCGCCTGCTCCAGCTGCCACACCATTCACAGCTGCCACAACCGGTTTTTGTAGTTCTCTTATTTTTTTGATGATAGGATTGTAATGTTCTGATAATATCACTTCCATGCCAGGAGGATTTTCGCCGGTAAGTTCACCCAGGTCCTGGCCGGCAGAAAATGCTTTTCCTGCGCCGGTTATATAAACAGCCCTGGTCAATTCATCGTTTGCACACTCATCCAGGTATTTTTGAAACAGCAAAGCCATGTCCCGGTTAAAGGAATTGAATTTATCAGGGCGGTTAAGGGTTATTAATCCAACACTGTTTTTTATTTCAAATAAAACTGGCTGCATTGCGCTTTTTTAAAAAGTGAATTCCAAAGCTAATTATTAAATAAATAAACTTTCGCTTATGAGTGGATTTGCAAACTCAATGGCACTTGAAATAATCAAAGGGTTCTTTGCAATCTTCGCATTGGTACAATGCTTTGCAGGCTGTGGAGCCGAACTGACTGAGGAGTTTTGTATTTGTGGAATGGCATTGAGGACACTCTACTACTGTTGACTTGTCATTGCTTAGGCGTGGCGGTGCAATGCCATAATCTTTCAGTTTATGCTTTCCTGATTCCGTCATCCAATCAGTGGTCCAGGCAGGAGAAAGCACATGACTAACTTTTATATTTTTAAATCCATGCTCCAGGATTTTCATTTTTATATCCATGCTAATAGCATCCATGGCAGGGCAACCGGAATAAGTAGGCGTAATAGAAATTTCGATTGCGTCATCAACAATTTTTATGCCCCTTACAATTCCCAAATCCAGGATAGATAAAACGGGAACCTCGGGATCACAGACCTCTTCAAGAAGGTTCCAGATTTGTTTTTCAGTGATGATATGTTGAGTTTCTGTTGGCATAGCTTACCAGGTTGCTCCTGGATATGTTCTTTGCAGGTATTGCATTTCTGCGAGCATGAAACCCAGGTTTTCAGTGTGGGCTCCTTCTTTTCCGCCCCGGTGCATGTACACAGATTCAGCAGGTTTTTGTAAAGTCGCTTCCATTAAAACAGCATAAACTTTTTCAATCCAATTCTTTTTGAGTGCCACCACATCTATCAATCCTTTTTCATAATCGGCAGGTATAAAAAACTCACCCGTGTAAGGCCATAAGTTTTGCAAAGCCCTTTCCATTCGTGCATGACTTTCTTCTGTTCCATCACCCAGCCTTATCACCCATTCGCTGCTCCATTTCACATGATAGGTAGTTTCTTTTATTGACTTTTCAGCAATGGCTGCCAGTGGTGCATCAATACTTTTTTGCAATTGCTCATACAAGCCAAACTGGAAAATGCTGTAGAGAAATTGCCGTAAAATTGTTTGTGCCCAGTCTTCATTTGGCAGTTCACAAATGAGGAGGTTCTTAAAATCTCTTTCGGTGCGGAGGTAGGCCAGGGAGTCTTCAGAAACTCGGGGGATTTCCGAAGTTCCTGATTCTTTGTGGGTGTTTATAATATTTGCAGAATACTGGTAAAAATTCCTTGCCTGCCCTAACAAGTCTAAACTAATGTTAGTAATAGCGATATCCTGCTCTAAAATGGGCCCATGTGCACACCACTCACTATTACGCTGTGCAAGAATGAAGTTGGTATCAGCTAACTGTAAAATAAAATCTATCAAAGTCTTACTCATTATCCATTATCATTTAAAAAATTATCCATTGCCTACATATGCTTCACTTCATCCGGCAAATCATAAAAACTTGGGTGGCGATATACTTTATCTGCTGCAGGTTCATAAAAACTTTCTGCATCATCCGGATTGCTGGCGTGAATATGTTTGCTTTCCACTACCCAAATACTAACGGCTTCCTGCCTTCGGGTATAAACATCTCTTGCATTTTCTATTGCCATAGCAGCATCAGCTGCATGAAGGCTACCTGCGTGCTTATGATCTAGGCCCTGCTTGCTGCGAAGAAAAACTTCCCAGAGTGGCCAGGCCCCCCCACCCTCCAAGGGAGGGGCCTGGGAAGTTTTTAATGAATCAGTTCCTGCATTTTCTTCGGGGATATCGCCGTAATAAAATTTGCGAATTTGTATGTGCATGATAAAAGGTTATTGTTTTTCTATTTTGATTTTTGAGGTCACAATTTGTGAGCTCAAATGGTATCGCTTGTTTGTAATTGGATATCACAATTTGTGATACCCAATAATTTAATCCGGTTTAAATCTTATTCACTTTCTTTTTACTGCTTGTTTTCTGGCCACGTATCTCAAAATTTTTAGATTCTATAATGCTTAATTGCATATGGGAAAATTTTATCTGGAACCAATTTATTATGCTGCTTAATGATATGCTGTACAAGTGTGCGACGCAACAATGTTGATTGTTATTCTACTGCTGGCTAAATAATAATTTTATGCGGCTTTCTCTTGCCTTTGTTTCTTCTTTTCCGCATACGCTATAGCGGCTTCCCTTACCCATGCACCTTCAGCATGAGCCTTGTTCCTTGCCTCAAGCCTTTGTTTATTGCAAGGCCCGTTTCCTTTTACCACACTCCAGAATTCATCCCAGTTTATTTCGCCAAAATCATAATGCTTTGTTTCTTCGTTCCATTTCAGATCGGTGTCGGGAAGTGTCATACCCAATAATTTTATTTGCTCCGTAATCATATCAACAAAATTCTGGCGGAGTTCATCGTTGGTCTTGCGTTTTATTTTCCACTTCATGCTTTGGTCGCTGTTTGTGCTTTCGCTGTCTTTAGGACCAAACATCATGAGACTGGGCCACCACCAGCGATTAATAGCGTCCTGGCACATGGCTTTTTGTTCATCTGTGCCTTTACTTAATACAAGCAGCGTTTCAAAACCCTGGCGCTGGTGAAAACTTTCTTCCTTGCAAATGCGTACCATGGCTCTTGCATAAGGGCCATAGGAAGTGCGGCATAGCATAACCTGGTTCAGGATTGCAGCGCCATCAACCAGCCAGCCCACAGCGCCCATATCGGCCCAGGTAAGTGTGGGATAATTAAAGATGGAAGAATATTTTGCCTTGCCGCTGTTCAGGTCGTCAATCATTTGTTCCCGACTTGTGCCGAGTGTTTCAGCTGCGCAATAAAGGTATAGACCATGACCGGCTTCGTCCTGCACTTTGGCAATGAGAATGGCTTTGCGTTTTAAGGAAGGTGCACGGCTTATCCAATTTCCCTCTGGCAGCATACCCACAATTTCGCTGTGTGCATGCTGACTTATCTGCCGCACATTGGTTTTGCGATATGCATCGGGCATCCAGTCTTTGGGTTCTATTTTTATTTCGTTGTCTATTTTTTGCTGGAATGCAGCTTCAAGATCGTGTAAATGCATAGCCTTAAATTATGTGGTAAAAGTACTAAAAAACTAACAGGTGTTAGTTAAATGAGAGCTCAAAATTTTTGTTTGGGTTATTGACATAGCCTAAAAGTCAATATCATAAATTTAAAGGGTAGAAAGCAATCCATGCTGGTTTTTGAAAAACAATAGCAGCAACGGTCTCCCGGTATTAGAAACGTATTTTTAAATAAAATTTTTTAATCAACAATTCCAAAATATTGTCCGCCAATATTAATAATACTGTTTCCAGTTCCGCCGCTGATAGCTTTACCCGGAACGCCCCCCGTCCCTGATGCAGTACCAGTTCCATTAAAGCCAGCCTGTCCTGGGTTGCCACCATTGCCACCATTACCACCTCCACTTGCACCTGCGCCCCCGGCACCGCCAACAACGTTAGTTCCTGTTGTGCCACTTACGGCAATGATAACCGAAATACCACATACACAAGAGGGAATGCAGGTGCCGTAAGAAGTGGTACCTCCACCGGTACCTCCTATGCCAAAAGCTAAGCCTGCACCACCTCCGCCGCCACCTCCATACTGCCCTTCTGCTGATTTGCCGCCACCGCCACCACCGCCTCCTCCCCCTGCCACTATACCGTAATTGATAATATTAATTTTTACCCAGGGAAAGGTTGCAATGGCATTTCCACCTGCTGTACCAGGGTTTGCCTGCAAACTGCACACTGCTCCCACCTGGCCCGCAGCGCCCCTGCCGCCAACGCCCCCGATGCCATAGATGAGACCGTTATTAATTATCTTAATAGTATAATTTCCATTGTTAGGTACAGTAGTAAAATTAAATGCAGGTGCAGTCGTAGTGCTATTTATATACACATCCTGCTTAATAAGAATTACAAATTTTTTTATGCCGGGATATTTATTTCCATAAGTATTATAAAAGTCAATATTTGCTACATCGTCACTAATCTCAATGGTAACCGTTTTACAGGTATCAGTTTCGCAATAGCAATTCCAAATGGTATAAACTGAATCATAATAATTCAGGCAGCGTTCATCAGTATTAAAAATATGCAGGCCGTTGGGAGGGTTTGTGATTGCATTTCGTTGTGCACTGCTAAGCCTGGGAAATAATACTCCCTTATTGATAGATTGAATTTCCAATGCTGCTTTAGCATTAGGTGTAGTAGTTCCAATCCCTACATTTTGAGTGAATGCGAAACTATTGATTAAGAAAAGAAAACAAATAAACAGGGAAGATGCTTTCATAAAAAATATTTGATGAGTATGGTCTTATGTTGATTATTTATGAATTCAATATGTAGTGCCTTTTTCTGAATGAAAAGAAAGTTCAACTGATCGAATAAAGCCTGTTTGAAGGAATGCCGCAGCAATTCTTATAAATTACTGATAAAAAAGTGCAAGAAAGATACCACATCTTTGAAAATAAATATAACAAAAAGTTGTGTTCAGATTTATTTCACACCCGCCGAATGGTAAGGCCGGCGAGCTAAGAAATCATGGGGGCGAGGATCAAAGTGAAGCTTTAGAAAAGGATGGAAGAACATTCTATGTCGCTGGTTGAAAAACAAGGGCGGCTAACATATGTACAAACGACGGCTAAATGATCACGGTATTTTAAATTTTAAGTAGCCATGTTGTTTGAAAACTTCTTTTAAATCATTAAAACTTTCGATTGGATAGTTTTTTACGGCAGAGACACTAATTTTATTTTTATCAATTTGAATTTTATGAGTATAAATAAATCTGTCTAAAAGGTGTGCCGTCTTTAGATATTTTTTTTGTCCATGAAGATCTACTTTAAAGCCTTTTTTTGCGATAGTAACATAAAAAAAGGAAGAATCATACTTGTCCTTTGTCGTACTTATTGCGATTGGTATAGTTATGAATTGAGGTGATTGTGCTTCAATACTTTCCAATTTGTCAGATTGAGTTGACTTAATTTCCTTAGTCTTACAAGACACTAAAATAAAAAGAATAAAAATAAAATTTAGTTTCACGGTTGTTTAGAATTCTGACTAAGTTAAAAAACATATTGGGTTTCAAAAATAACTTCAAAAAGTAAACTGCTAAATAAGTTTCACTCTTTTAGAAATACGCTGAAGATAGCTTATAATTTTTTTTTGTGAAACTTTTATCTACTTTTTTTCGCAAAGCCTCCAAACAGGAATTATTGTGAAAGTTCTTATTCGCAGATATAAATACCAACAAGGCCATGCTGCATATCTGCAACAGTGGCAAAGTAAAAAAAGAAAATTCTAAGATCAACTTCTACAACAACGCCTTCACCACATTCCCTACAATCTCCGGCCGGCCAAGTGTATAATAATGCAGCACAGGAACACCCGCTGCTTTCAATTCTTTGGATTGATGGAGAAGCCACTCGGTGCCCACTTTTTCTACATCAGCATCCGCTTTGCATTTAAGCATTTCGTTAGATAATTCTGCAGGCAGATCAATATGAAAAATTTTTGGCAGAATGGTCATTTGCTTCTTTGTGTAAACAGGTTTTAGCCCGGGAATAATAGGAACGGTAATTCCTTTTTCACGGCATGCTTTTTCAAATGCAAAAAACTTTGCGTTATCAAAAAACATTTGTGTGATAATATAATCTGCACCAGCATCTACTTTTTGTTTCAGGTAATCCAGGTCTGAATCCATATTGGGTGCTTCAAAATGTTTTTCAGGATAACCAGCTACCCCTACGCAAAATTTAGTCTTGCTGGTATTTTTTAATTCTTCTTCAAGGTAAAGTCCGGCGTTGAGGTTGCAGACCTGTTTAAGCAAATCAATTGCATAAATATGGCCGCCAGGTTCGGGCTCAAAATTGGTTTCATTTTTTGCAGCATCACCACGCAATACCAGCACATTATCAATGCCAAGGTAATTTAGGTTTATCAATGCATCTTCTGTTTCATTCACGCTAAAACCCCCACAGATAAGGTGCGGTACTGTATCTACATTATATTTATTCATGATGGCTGCGCAGATAGATTCTGTACCCGGGCGCTTGCGCACAATTATTTTTTCGAAAGTACCGTCGGCCTTTTTTTTAAAAACATGTTCACTGCGGTGATAGGTAACATTAATGTAAGCAGGTTTGTATTCCATCAGGGGATCCAGGTGGTTATATAATGATTGGATGCCCTTGCCTTTTAAAGGCGGTAGGATTTCAAAAGAAATTATAGTGTCTTTTGCCTGCTTTATGTGATCGGTTACTTTCATGTCATTTACAAATGGATGCAAAGATAACCGAATAAAAAAAACCCTGTGTTTGAAACACAAGGTTATAATTAATATTGAACGACCAGTTTTATAGAGTGCGTCTTCCTGAGATGGTAACAGTTCTATTACCTGAATCCTGGAATGAACCAATGAGATTATCACCACTCAATGTACCAAATACAAGCCCTGGTTGTGATGGATCAATGAGAGTATTTCCAGATATTGTTCCTGATCCCGATGTTGATGTAATGTCACCATTCTTTCTTGCTATATAAGACCATCCGGCTAAGGTTCGGGAAAGGATAATATTAAATGTACCATCTTCAGGCCTGGTGGTATGATAGGTCCCTTCAAAAGCTTCTACCAGGTTGCTTGATGTTTCTTTTATGATAGTGAAGGATGCGCCAGGATGTCCAGGAATGCTTGAAGTAGTAACGGTAGGTGTGCCCCCACTAAGGCCAACAGAAAAACGGATGGTAACCGGCGATCCATTTAATGTGCCGGTAAAGTCCGCAACATAAGGCTGGCCTGATACCCAGGTTACTGCTGAAGTAAGGTTTACGATTACTCCATCAATAACCATTACCGCGGTTATGGTAGTTCCATTGTTTGCAATGTTAAAGGTAATGGTGCCCGTTGAACCAATAATCACACCTTTATAAATGCCTTTGCTGCTGCCATCATTTGCGGCTAATGCATCGGGTGTGGTTTTGCATGTTGCACAGGT
The DNA here is from genome assembly GCA_039920245.1 of Ferruginibacter sp. Taxonomy (GTDB): domain Bacteria; phylum Bacteroidota; class Bacteroidia; order Chitinophagales; family Chitinophagaceae; genus Ferruginibacter. The sequence continues at coordinate 23,992 of JBDSEE010000179.1, read as the reverse complement.
GTAAGTGGCTGCAGCTTCAGTATCTTTTTTGCAGGAGCTGGCCAGGAACAGGATGGAAACAGCGAGTAAGAGTTGTAATTTTTTCATGACGATGTGTTTGAAATATTTTTATTGATGATTTAAAGAATAGGTGCAAACTACATTTAATGAACAGGCAAGAGAATGTGAGTTTAGTAGTAAAATATATTTTGGCCACTAAGATAAAAAGGCCCAAAGAAAAAAAATTTACCATTCAGAGCTTTATGGCTTGATTGCATTGTAGCAATGGGTACTAGTTTTTCTTTAGTAGATTTTTGCCACAAAGACACATAGGCTTAAAAAAAAATTGGTATTAAAAACTAGTGCCTTTATGTCTTCGTGGCAATGTTTATTAATTTTTCTTTTGAGAAACTTCGGGTTCTATTATGTCAGCAGAAAAAATCTACAGCTTTATAATTTATTAAAAATTTATTCCAAGGCAAAGGCCAGATCTTACTCCTGCCCACGGGCCTTTAAAATTCACTACGGCTCCATTTCCATCCACGGTGTAAGTAATTTTTGTCAAGGGAACATCCAGGTCGTCTAATTCCTGGCGCAGGGATGTTTGTTCGGATGGGGTCAATGTTTTTTTACCATCAATTTTTCCGTTTGAACTACCGTATTGTGGTCCAAAGAGCCACCAATCCAGGTAAATTTGTTTTCCCAGTTTCCACTGTTTTCCAAAAAGGATGCCGCCGGTAACAGTAGAAAGCGATCCCGATAAGTCTATACTTTTTTTAGTTCCAGCATCATCATACGTAAATGGAAGCTTGGTAGTGTACCGGGCTATTCTTACAAAAGGAGCAATATAGAATCCACGGGGAGCGCCTTTTTTCCCAGTGTAGAACCTTACTTCGGGAGTAATGGCAAAATTGCCCAAAGTAATATTGTCCACCTGGTTTTTTGTATCCTCGTCATCTATAAGATTTTTGAAAGTTGTCTTAAAGGGTAAGCTTCCATCGGGCATATAACGAATCCCCAAACCAACAGAAACTTTTCTTGACACGATCCTTTCATATTGAATGGAAATATTTTTCAATCCCAATGCAAACAGGTTAAGTTTTACAATGTTTTTCTTTTGGTAGACTGAATCATTTTCCTTTTGTGCCAGCAGTGTATTGGCACTAAGAATAAGCAGCAGAATGGCAAGAGATTTTTTCATAATCATTATTTGTTTTGGTTATAAATAGTCGGGCAAAAATTTTCCTCAAAATATTACTTACCGGTTTTATTTACAATACCGTTTTTAGGGTATTTAGTTTATGGTAAAGCATTATAAAAATCCTGTTTTCTTAAGCGCTTCCACCCTGGAGTTGACCTGCAACTTTTCATAAATATTCCGAATATGGGTGCGCACCGTATCAATGCTCACAAATAATTTTTCAGCAATTTCTTTATAGCGGTAGCCCATACTTAGTTGCTCCAGCATTTCTTGTTCCCGTCGGCTCAGCTCCTGGAAGTAATCATTTGTTTTTTCTTTTACAGTAAATGCTTCAATAACCTTTCGGGCGATCTGGCTGCTGATGGGGCTGCCGCCCTGGTTTACTTCCTGTATAGCTTCAAGGATCTTTGCAGCAGGCGTTGACTTTAGCAAATAACTTATGGCTCCTGCTTTTAATGCTTCAAACACTGTATCGGGTTTATCATACACGGTAAGCACCATGCATTGCATGCGGGGATGAATGATCTTTAGTCGTTGAATACAATCAATACCATTCATGCCGGGAAGCTGCACATCAAACATAGCAATGTCTGCAGGATGTTGTGATAATTCTTTCAACGCATCTTCTGCATTTTCAAAAACAAGCAATTCATTCACATCAATGTGCATGCTTATCTGCTCAGCGAGGTATTCGCTTACCTGTTTATCATCTTCAATTATTGCAAGCCTTTGAATTTTGAGTGAGGGCATTTAATGTGTGTGTATTTAGATGATTGCAAAGTTGATTTTATTTAAACTAAGCAGCAATGTTATAAAAGTAGTATCAGTTGCCAAAGGGAAAATGACATTCTATATGGGTTCCTTGTGTGCCTGAATGAATATTCAATTCACCGCCTGATTCTATAATTCGGTGCTGCATATTTTTTAATCCATTTCCGTTCAAGCTTAATGCTGTATCAAATCCTTTTCCATCATCTTTAATAATGGCATCCAGGCTGTCGGTATTCAATTTAATTTGGATAGTGATCTTTTCAGCCGCACTATATTTAATAGCATTGTGTACAGATTCTTTTATGATCAACAGAATATTCCGCCGCAGTTCATTTCCAATAACAACTTCGGGAATTATTTCCGGGAAAAGTAGTTTATAGTTTATCCCCGAATATTCAAGCATCTTGTTCAATTCTTCCCGCAGGTATGAAATCAATTGGGATAGCGAATTGTTTTCCGGCTGAAGGCTCCACACAATCTCTCCCATGTCATTTACAAGCTTCCTGCATGTTTCTGATATTTTGTGGAGGGTGGGATTATTCTCCGGTGCATGATTATTTATGGAGTCGCTCATAAGCACAAGGCGTGTTAGCCCGGAACCGATATCGTCATGCAATTCCCTGCTGATCCTTTTTCTTTCTGCTTCCTGCGTGATCAATAAATTTTTAGTAACAGACTTTTGCTGCTCCAGGTATTCAAGCATGATCTCTTCTTTCTCTTTTTTATACTGGTAAAACTGGCTGGCGATACCAAGTGTCATTAAAGCGATTTCAAAGACAAGTCCAATGCTGATAAAAGAACCGGATGATAAAGGGATGTTTATTAACCCCGTGTTTTTAGCAATCAGCAATAAGGAAAAAACCATGATGGTCATTATTGCAAAGAAATAAAATAGTACAATTTTATTTTTCTTGATGGAGACGTACAACAAATAATAAACAACGAATGAAAGTGCAATGGCGTAAATAAAAAAGCTAGTTCTTAAAAAGACCGACATCAGCTGGGTATTACGAATGTCAATGTAAGGCATGAAAGCCTGCATACCCCATAATAACATAACGAAGATGATTCCATTAAGTACTTTCCGTATCCACTTTGTATCATCATATGGCTTGGTAAAAGCCAGTGCTGTTGCAATAAATCCACACAAGTTAAAAGCGCTGAAGCCAGGACCAAAGCGGGTTGCAGCTTCAGGAGAACCGGGCCATATAAATTGAAATCCATAACCCTCGGTTGAGATCAGCCACAACAATGTGCTTAATATGTACAAAGCATAAAATAGGTAAACCTTATTCAAAGATTTAAAAAACAAGAAGAAAGAGAAGAAAGCGGTAAGTAATAAAACCCCCGATGTAAAACCAATGAGCAGGTATTCTTTTTCGATTTTTTTATAAAATGAATTTTGTTTGTGGATTGAAACGGGCAACTGCAGTGTATTCCCTTTTTGTTTTATTAAAAAATAAAAACGAATTGTGTCAAGCGGCTTCAGCGTAAATGGAATTGCAAATTGATTGTAATTAAGTATTCTTTGCCTGAAAGGAAAATTATCACCCAGCCTTGTGATCAGTGTTGCTTTAGTTTTATTTACAGCATAGACATCTACTTCATTTAATCTTGGATTCTCAAGGTCTAAAATTAAACTGGCAGATTCATTTACGGTATTTATCAGATTGAATGTTACCCAGAAATTATCGCTTGCTATTCCTAAATTGAGGCGGGGATTTTTGCTACCCTTAAACTTTCCATTTGCATAATTTTTTTGTGCATCTACCAATTTATTAAGGGAGTCGCCTGCAGCAATGTAATACAGTTTATTATATCCTATGCTGATATTTTCTTCTTTGTTATAGTAAACATTTGGTTGTTGGGCAATGCTAACAATACATATAGATTGAATAAAAAAGAATAAGAACAGTTTATGCAGGGTAAGCAGTTTCATTGCTGGTAAACATTTTTCTATGCCAATCCCTGTAGGCATCATAAAATAAAGCAGGAAGGTAAATGCTAAAACAGAAAGCCGAAATTTTATCAGTTAATTATATATGCAATACTAAGCTTTTAAGATAGAGCCCTTGTGAAATATCTTGATTGAAAATGTGTTGGCCCTGCTATTTAAGAATTCCTGTTAAGCTTATCACCTATTTTTGTAATAAATAATACTTGTGAGCCTTACTATACAAACAAAGAACCTGGTAAAAATTTATGGTAGCCGTACTGTTGTAAACAATGTATCGTTTACCGTAAGCCAGGGAGAAATTGTAGGGTTGCTTGGACCAAATGGCGCCGGAAAAACAACTTCTTTTTACCAGGTGGTAGGTCTTGTAAAACCTGATGATGGTGAAGTGTTTCTGAATGATATCAATATTACAAAGCTTCCCATGTTCAAGCGTGCCCAGATGGGCATTGGTTATCTGCCGCAGGAGGCAAGTGTTTTCAGAAAATTAAGCGTGGAAGATAATATCAGGGCAGTGCTTGAAATGACAAAACTTAAAAAATCAGCACAAAAAGAAAAACTAGAATCACTATTGTCTGAGTTTAGATTAGAATTGGTGCGCAAGAATAATGGGGATACACTTAGTGGTGGAGAAAGACGAAGAACCGAAATAGCCCGTGCGCTTGCGGTAGATCCAAAATTTATTTTATTGGATGAACCATTTGCAGGAGTAGATCCCATTGCCGTGGAAGATATACAGGAAATAATAGCAAAATTAAAATATAAAAACATCGGCATCCTTATAACCGATCATAATGTAAATGAAACGCTTTCCATTTGTGACAGAGCGTACCTGCTCATTGATGGTAAAATTTTTAAACATGGCACTGCAGAGGAACTTGCAAACGATGAACAGGTAAGAAGACTATACCTCGGCCGCAACTTTGTACTAAAACGCAAAGATTACCTGCACGAGCAAGCCGAAGAAAATAGTCAGCCATAATGAATGACTCAACTGGTATCCATTTGTTTTTTTTATCTTGCTGCACATGAAGTTTTTATCCCCGGTAATATCACGGCTTGCACGCATGCGTTTATGGCGTATCGAAAACTGGGTAAATCATCCTGTTGCCGCCCAGCGGGAAGTTTTGCAGGGATTAGTTTCATCAGCACAATACACTGTCTTCGGAAAACAATACCATTTCAATAAACTGTTTAGTGTAAAACAATTTAAGCAACAAGTTCCTATACATGAATACGACGACCTGAAACCCTATATACAACGTATGATGGAAGGTGAAGAGAATGTGTTATGGAACTCACCTGTAAAATGGTTTGCAAAAAGCAGTGGCACCACCAGCGACAAAAGTAAGTACATACCGGTAAGCGATGAAAGCCTCCAGGACAATCATTTCCAGGCAAGCAAAGATGTACTTACCAGCTACTATAAAAATTTTCCATCCAGCGACCTGCTTACAGGAAAAAGTCTTGTTGTTGGGGGCTCTCACCAGGTAAGCACATTGCAGGATGATATACAGTATGGTGATTTGAGTGCGGTTCTTATGCAGAACACTCCTTTTTGGGGACAGTGGATTCGAACACCAGAATTAAGTATTGCATTGATGGATGAGTGGGAAGAAAAAATTGAAAAGCTTGCCCTTACTACCGCAGAAGAAAATGTTACGTCGCTGGCTGGTGTACCCACGTGGACACTTATACTGCTGAAAAGGATCCTCGAATTGAAACAAAAGAATACTATCAGGGAAGTGTGGCCAAACCTGGAGTTGTATATTCATGGGGGTGTTTCATTTGTACCATACCGGGAACAGTTTGAAAAAATAATTGGCGCACCCATTAATTACCTGGAAATATATAATGCCAGCGAAGGTTTTATTGCAGGGCAGGAATGCCCGGGCGAAGAAGGCATGACGTTGTTTACAGAACATGGTATTTTTTATGAATTCATGCCAGTGGAAGAATATGGAAAGCCGGAACCTGAAACTGTTGGACTTAAAGATGTAATTCTTCATAAAAATTATGCATTAATAATAAGTACCAATGGTGGTTTGTGGCGCTACCTGATTGGTGATACCATACAATTCACTTCTATCAATCCTTATAGAATAAAAGTAAGTGGCCGGTTGAAACATTATATGAATGCCTTTGGCGAAGAAGTAATTGTAGATAATTCGGACAGGGCGATAGCGATGGCAAGCGAAAAAACAAATGCGGTAGTGAATGAATACACCGCAGCACCAGTTTATTTTAGTGAGCGCAGCAACGGCGCACACGAATGGCTTATTGAATTTGACAAAGCTCCTGCGGATATGAAGCAGTTTATTGTAGCATTAGATGAGGCACTGAAAAGTATCAACAGCGATTATGAAGCTAAGCGATATAAAAACATTGCACTTCGGTTGCCAATAGTACATAAAACAGCGGCAGGATCTTTTAAAAAATGGCTAAAACAAAAGGGGAAGATTGGTGGGCAGCATAAAGTGCCAAGGCTTAGCAATGAAAGAATAGTACTGGATGAAATAAAAATATTGGCCGGTATCTAACAGAAATCTAACGTATGGATCCTCATATCTGTAAAAATTGTGGCAATCATTTTTCGGGAAAATATTGCAATGCCTGTGGGGAAAAAGTATATACCCAAGCTGACAAAAAAATTAAATACCTGGTGGCCGATGTATTCCATTTTATCAGCCACTTTGAAGGCAAATTTTTATTAACTGTAAAAACGATCTTAACAAAGCCGGGCAAGTTTTCCTTTGATTATTGTGATGGAATAAGAAATAAATATTTTAAGCCACTTTCCTTTTTTCTTTTACTGGTGATTATTTATTTAATATTTCCCATTGCGCAGGGACTTAATATGTCTTTATCATCTCATGTAAATGCCAGCACGTACTCGGGTTATGCAAAAAGTGAAGTAATAAAGTTGTTGAGGGTAAAGCATTTTTCTGAAGATTTTCTTATTGAGTCATTTCACAAAAAGTCGGAAATAGTTTCTAAGCTTTTACTGGTATTGATCATACCACTTATGGCGTGGTTAACCTGGGCAATTACAAGAAAAAAGCAAAAGCTTTATTTTGATCATTTTATTTTTTCAACCGAAATAAATTCGTTTATGGTGCTTTGGGGCTTCCTGATATTGCCTCTTTTAAGCGGGTTGGTATATTGGATAATTTCTTTACTTACGAAAAAAGAGTATTTCTCTGATATTGCGTTTGCGGTAATATTAATAAGTTTTATTTGCATTTTTCTTTTCATGGCATCAATGCGTTTTTTCAGCTTTAGGGTTTGGCAGTCATTGCTCTTCTCCATTATATATGTTGCGGTGTATGTATCCATCATCCAGTTTGTTTATAAATTTTTATTGTTTTTCATTACCATAAAATTGATCCATTAATAAAGCCTGTTGCTGTTTTGGGTCATTCATTTTTCAAGATTACATTTGCGTTTACCTAAAATGATGATATGAAATTATTAGAAGGAAAATCAGCCGTTGTTACGGGCGCAGCACGTGGAATTGGAGAAGCCATTGCAATAAAATTTGCTTCAGAAGGTGCCAATGTTGCTTTTACCTATGTGAGTGATGGCAGCAAAGAAAAGGCCGATGCGCTGGAAACAAAATTAAAGGGGTTGGGCATAAAGGCAAAAGCTTACAAGAGCAATGCAGGCGATTTTGCAGCATGCGAAACATTGGTAACAGACGTTTTAAAAGAATTCGGAATTATAGATATATGTGTAAACAATGCCGGCATATCAAAAGATAATTTGCTGTTGCGAATGACACCCGAGCAATGGGACGAAGTGATGACGATAAACCTGAAAAGTGTTTTCAATATGACCAAGCAGGTTATAAGGCCGATGATGAAAGCAAGGAGCGGCGTTATCATAAACATGAGCAGCATCATTGGGGAGATGGGAAATGCAGGCCAAAGTAGTTATGCGGCCAGCAAAGCGGGGATTATTGGATTTACCAAAAGTGTAGCAAAGGAACTTGGCAGCAGGAACATCAGGTGTAATGCCATTGCTCCGGGGTTTGTAGAAACTGATATGACGAGTTATTTAAAGGAAGGCGAAGGAGCAGAAAAATATAAAGCGGGCATTCCATTAGGAAGATTTGCAAATGCCGACGACATTGCAAATGTTGCGCTGTTCCTGGCTTCTGATCTTAGCAGTTATGTTACAGGCCAGGTAATAAGTGCATGCGGAGGATTGAATATGTAATATTGAAAATGAAGTTAGCGTTAAAAATTACCTAACGTATTCCTTTAAACTTGCCGACCCTTATCTTTGCACCCTCTCAATGAAAAAAATCTTAACGATATTATTCCTTTTTATTATCAGCATACAATGCCTGCCAGTAAAAGAAATGGGCAAATGTCTTTTTAATAATCAATTCTTAGAAGAAGAACTGGCAAAAAAAGGAATAGAAAAGCCTGCCTGTTGTAAAGAGTTTGTTTTTTCGGTCAGCACTCAACTGAATCTTATAAATGATGAAAATGTAGTTTATTCAAATAACAAAACATTATTGCTTTCCCATCCTGTTGCAGACATTACCACTCCTCCTCCCAATACATTTCTGAGTTAAAAGTTCAATTATTTTTTTCAGATTTAAATGTATGTTCATGAAAAAGTATTTTCAGAACATAGGTGCTGATTTGCCTGCATCTATGGTAGTTTTTTTAGTGGCAATACCGCTATGTTTAGGTATCGCTGTGGCAAGTGGCCTGGATGAATTTAGCGGAATTATTGGAGGTGTAGTGGGCGGTGTTGTCATTGGTTTAATCAGCGGTAGTCACTTAAGTGTAAGTGGTCCTGCGGCAGGTTTAACAGCCATTGTAGCATCGGCAGTTCTTAAGTTGCCTGCAGTGGAAGCATTTTTTTTAGCAGTTATAATTGCAGGAGTTTTTCAAATTCTGATGGGTATATTTAAATTGGGAATTATTGGAGATTATATTCCAAATAGCGTGATAAAAGGAATGCTTGCCGCCATTGGAATCATCCTTATTTTGAAGCAATTGCCGCACCTGGTTGGATATAATAAAGATTATGAAGGAGATGAAAGCTTTACACAGCCTGGTGGAGAGAACAGTTTCTCAGCCCTTTTCAATTCTTTAAATTACATAAATCTCCATGCGGTATTAATTGGGCTTGTGGGATTGCTGATATTAATTATTTATGAAACAAAGTGGGTAAAACCCAAAAAATTATTTAGGCTGTTGAGTGGACCTCTGATTGTGGTGCTGGTTGGTATTTTATTGCAAGTACTCTTAAGCGGTAATGCTGATATTGACGAATCTAAAAATATAAGCCTTGTAAATATTCCTGTTGCGAATTCTTCTGCGAATTTTTTTTCATTCTTTAGATTTCCTGATTGGTCATTTATTACAAACCCGGATGTATGGATAACTGCAGTAACACTGGCGCTTGTTGCTTCTCTGGAAAGCTTATTGGGATTAGAAGCTGTAGATAAACTAGATCCTTATAAACGAGTATCGCCTCCAAGCAGGGAATTGGTTGCACAAGGTATTGGCAATATGGTAAGTGGATTTTTAGGCGGCTTGCCTCTTACTAGTGTTATTGTTCGCAGCAGTGCCAATTTAAATGCCGGCGCTAAAACAAAAGCAAGCACCATTTTGCATGGGCTACTTATCTTATCATGCGTAGCATTTCTGCCAAATATTTTGAATCTTATTCCAAAAGCGGCGCTGGCAGCTATTCTGGTATTTATTGGTTACAAGCTGGCAAGGGTTTCGTTATTTAAAGAATACTATAAAAAAGGCTGGGACCAATTCATGCCTTTTATTCTAACGTTGGTAGCAATAGTATTGACAGATCTCCTTAAAGGTGTATTAATAGGAATTGGTTTTGGTATTTTCTATATTATCAGGAATAATTTTAGAACTGCGATATTTGTGCTTAAAGACAACAACAATTATTTGATCAGGTTAAGAAAGGATGTTTCTTTTTTCAGTAAGCCTATTTTAAAGGCACAGCTCGAAAAAATTCCGGTTGATTCAAAGCTGCACATTGATATGACCAAGGCTGAATTCATTGATAAGGATGTAATAGACACAATCAATGAATTTATGCAACATGCACAATTAAAGAATATCCAGGTAAGCCTTAATAAAACTTTATATAATGAGTCTCATAAACTGGTGGATAAGAAATATTATAATGAAGACGATGGCGCACATTAATTAACCCCTTTAAATTATTTAATATGTTTTCATATGAAAAGTTGTTATTAGAAAATAAAGCATGGGCAAAGGAGCAAAAAGAAACAGACCCGGAGTTTTTTTCACGGCTTTTGTCTCAACAAGCGCCAGAATTTTTATGGATCGGTTGTAGCGATAGCCGGGTACCAGCTGATAAAATTACCGGCACACAGCCAGGAGAAATCTTTGTTCATCGCAATATTGCTAATCTTGTTGTGAATACCGATATAAATATGCTGAGTGTTTTACAATATGCTGTAGAGGTTTTAAAAGTAAAGCATGTAATTGTATGCGGCCATTATGGATGTGGTGGAATTAAAGCTGCAATGAACCAGCATCATTATGGCATTATCAATCATTGGCTAAAAAACATAAAAGATATTTATCGTTTGCATAGGGAAGAGGTTGATAGCCTACCTACTGAAAATGAACAGATAAACAGGCTTACAGAAATTAATGTAAAGGAGCAGGTATTCAATCTTGCCAAAACCTCCATTATTCAAAGTGCGTGGAAACATGACAAACGCCCTCAGTTACATGGATGGGTATATGGTCTCAATGATGGCATACTCAAAACGGTTTGCGAAATGGATTCTGAATCGCCAATTGACCCCCTATTTCAATACGACAACTTGTAATTGCTTAAATGATTTGCTTTAAAATTTATTCCAGTGTTTAAAGGCAAACTTTTCTGACTCGCAAAACTTTAACAAAAAAAGGTGGTTTTTTGGGGTAGAAATTAGAAAAACTACCGATTTCGGGTATTGTTTGGTAAAAAAAACTGTTGTCTCTTTGTCTCAGTAATCCGCAAGGAACAAATTATAAAGGCCCGTTTACGTACCAGGTCACAATTGGCCACAATGAAACAAGACATTTTTCTCATGCTTGAACACTCTCCCCGCCCTGATTCTTCTAGGCGGGCTTTTTTTGCCTCTTCTCCTGAAAAAACAAAATCCATTTACCCAATAATAAGTGACAACTAAGATTGTTATCAAAAAAATACTAAAATAATTAGTGTGAATAAAATTTAAAACCTAATTTTGTTTACGTTGATATTTTTACACGCAAAACAGATACATCACTTAAAACAAATAAAAAAATGAGCAACGCAGAAAAACTGAAGGCACTTAAGCTGACAATGGATAAAATAGACAAGGATTTTGGTAAAGGCTCCGTAATGATGATGAATGAAAGAGGTCATATTGAACAGGAGGTAATTTCAACCGGTTCTATAGGCCTGGACGTTGCCCTTGGGATAGGGGGCTTACCTAAAGGAAGAGTTGTTGAAATTTATGGACCTGAATCATCAGGAAAAACAACATTAGCAATTCATGTAATTGCAGAAGCACAAAAAAAGGGAGGAATGTGTGCTTTTATTGATGCTGAGCATGCCTTTGATAGTACTTATGCAAGAAAATTAGGTGTAGATATAGATAATTTATTGATTTCGCAACCAGATTACGGTGAGCAGGCACTTGAGATAGCAGACAGGCTTATTTTATCGGGTGCTTTGGATGTTGTTGTAATAGATTCTGTGGCTGCTTTGGTACCTAAAAGTGAATTAGAAGGGGAAATGGGAGATAGCAAGATGGGATTACATGCAAGATTAATGAGCCAGGCCCTAAGAAAACTTACCGCAACAATTTCTAAAACTAATAGCTGCTGCATTTTTATCAACCAGCTCAGAGAAAAGATCGGGGTCATGTTTGGTAATCCCGAAACAACTACTGGTGGTAATGCATTAAAATTTTATGCTTCTGTAAGATTGGATATTCGTCGTCTTGCTCAAATTAAAGATGGTGACGAAGTTGTAGGAAATCATATAAAAGTAAAGGTTGTAAAAAATAAAGTGGCACCGCCTTTTCGCCAGGCCGAATTTGATATCATTTATGGTGAAGGGATTTCAAAGGCGGGCGAGATAATTGACATGGGTGTGGAATTAGGCATTGTTCAAAAAAGTGGTAGCTGGTTTAGCTATAATGGCGATAAACTGGGGCAGGGGCGTGAAGCTGTGAAACAACTTATGACTGACAATCCTGAAATGGCAAATGAAATTGAGGCCAAAATAAGGGAGAAAATAAAAGAGATTCAAGGTGTATAGCCTTTAAAATGTTTGGAGATAGGTTATTAAGTATTACGCCGCTTTTTTCAAAGAGCGGCTTTTTTATAAATAAAGGATCTTTACTCATAAAATTTATTTATTGAAGAATTTCACAAAGGCACACCTTGCCCTATTGGGAACGAATATATTTTTTGCTATTAATTATACGGTGGTTAAGTACCTGATAAATGGACAATTTGTAAAACCATTTGGTTTGAACCTGATAAGGGTTGGTGTAAGTGCCCTTTTACTTTGGATCTTATTTTTTCTTAAACCAGTTAAATCAGTAATACATAAAAAAGATTACGGTCGTTTTTTTCTTTGTGCTCTAACCGGCATTGCGATCAACCAACTATTATTTTTAAAAGGGCTCTCGTTAACGTATTCCATACATGCATCACTGTTGATGTTAACAACACCAATTTTGATAACGGTATTTGCAGTTTTAATTTTACATGAAAATTTAAATGTCTATAAGATCTTCGGATTGATACTCGGTGTTTCAGGAGCGATTGTTTTATTGACCGCAAGGGAAAGAACCGGTAATGCCTCTGACGTATTATGGGGTGACGTCCTAATTATACTGAATGCAATTTCCTATACTTTTTATTTCATCCTTGTAAAACCATTGATGAAAATATATAATCCAGTTGTAGTTATACGGATGGTCTTTACCATTGGCTTTTTTCTTATTATTCCCTTCTGCTGGAGTGAATTCAATGAAATTGTATGGCAGAACTTTGATGCCTTAGCATTTTTTAATTTAACCATCCTCGTTATTGGCGGTACATTTTTAGCCTATCTTTTTAATGTATATGGGATTAAAATTTTGGGAGCAACTATGGCTGGAACATACATGTATAGTCAACCTTTTTTTGCTGCAGCTATTGCTTTTATTTTCCTTGGGGAGCCGTTATCATTTTATAAGATAATTGCTGCAGTGCTTATATTTTCAGGTGTCTTTTTGGCCAATAAATCAAAAAAGAGTAATGAAAATTAATTTTAGACTTATATAAGATCATATCAAAAAAACCAGCTTTTAATTATGTTTTGGGTATTCGAAAAATAGGAAGTGTTTTTCACTTGTTCTGAAATCAAGCCAGGTTTCAATATCAGATTTGATAGCAAACACAGCGCAGGTGGGCATATTATCTATGTTAACTGAAGAAATAAGGCTATTTACAAAATCGGTAATACCGGGGTTGTGTGAAAATATAGCTACTCGTTTATTTTCATCATCTATTTTTTCAATAACGTCGTAGAAGTTCTTGGCAACTGCATTATAGAGATCATCTTCAAAAATAATTTTTTCTTTTGGGACATTGTAAACTTTGCAAAAAGCCTCACATGTTTTGCGGGCTCGTTTTGCAGGACTACTCACAAATGCGTCAATTTTTATTTTTTGGTCCTGCATTTTTTCTGCCATTGCCGGTGCATCTTTTTTACCACGTTCATTTAAGGGCCTTTCAAAATCATTTAAGTTGATATCATCCCAGCTACTCTTGGCATGTCTTACTATAAAAAGATTCTTCATCGGTTATTCTTTTAAGGGTGGTTGATGCCAAAATTATAAAATTTAATTAGTTAACCACTTATCAAAACAGTAACTCTCTTTATTTGTTTTATAATCCAATTTGTTATCTTCAGTTTTTAAATAAAAAACATTAAAAAAATGAAGAAATTTTTTTTACCAGTTATCGTGCTTATTCTCACGGTAAGCTTTACATACTGTAGCGGAAGTAAAAAAGCAACCTCTATCCATGTAGTAATACCCAAACTAAATTATCAAACAGATATTCAGCATATTGTTTCTGAAAAATGTGCACCTTGCCATTTTCCGGATAAAGGTGGCAATAAGCCCCCGCTTAACAGTTATTCTTTAGTTTCAGCCGGCATAGATAATATTATTGCAAGAATACAATTACATCCTGGGGAAAGAGGTTTTATGCCTTTCAAAAGAGAAAGAATAAGCGACAGCCTGATAAATGTTTTTAAACAGTGGAAAGTAGATGGATTGCTTGAAAAATAATTTTGCTTAGGCATCGATTTATCCTTCACATGAACCAATGTGAAACACATTCCAATCAACCTGTAAATTTGAACTCTAACTTTGCTCTTTAACTAAAACTCTTATTATGCGGTTGCTGAGATTTAAATATTTATTAATAATTTCCTTGTTTTGGGGTTTGCCTTTTAATGGTTATAGCTGGGGCTTATTAGGACATCGTATTGTGGGACAAGTGGCTGAGACATATTTAACACCACGGGCAAAAGCCTCTGTATTAAAGATTTTAGGAACAGAAAGTATGGCGATGGCAAGCAACTGGCCAGACTTTATAAAATCAGATACGGCTTATAACTATCTTTCTACCTGGCATTATGTAAACATAAAGCAAGGTTTGAATTGGGATGAGGTAAAAAATTTTCTGGATACAAATGCTACTGCAAATGCCTATAACAGAATTAATTTCCTGGTAAAAGAATTAAAATCAAACAACGTAGATATTGAAAGCAAAAGAATGTACCTGCGCATATTGATACATCTTGTAGGAGATATCCATCAGCCATTACACGTAGGGAGACCCGAAGACAGGGGAGGCAATAATATAAAAGTTCTATGGTTTAGTACCCCTTATAATCTTCACCAGATCTGGGATCAGGTACTTATTAACTTTCAACAATTAAGTTATACTGAATATGCAACTGCTATTAATCATCCTACTGCTTCAAAAATAAAAATGTGGCAGAAAGAAACGCTTGCACAATGGTTCTATCAATCTTATAATGTAGCAAATAAAATTTATGCTGATGTAAAAGAACCCGATCAGAAGCTGGATTATCAATATAATTTTAAATATCTTTCTGTCTTAGATGAGCAGTTATTAAAAGGAGGCGTAAGGCTAGCTGGGCTATTGAATAGCATTTTCAAATAACAGATTAGTTCAATTATGAAACTGTATTAATCTTCTCGTAAAAATTATTTTTTTGTGTCTTTAAAAACGGTTTCATATACTGAAACTTGGTTCGTTATTGCTTTAGAATCATTAACTGGTTGACGACATAATTTCCAATATTGAACAATAACTTTTATCACATTATTGAAATCTTCAAAGTTGTTTTCCTTTTGAAAAAAACCTTGAACAGTTAAATTTTTATAAGCTTCATTTATTGCATACTGGCTTACATATGTGGTATAAAAAATAAACGGAGTTGATCTGGCTCTCAATTCAGTATCCGCATCTAACTGGGTTTTAAACTCTATTCCATTTTGGCGAGGTAGATTTACATCACAAAAAATAAGA
The DNA here is from genome assembly GCA_039920245.1 of Ferruginibacter sp. Lineage (GTDB taxonomy): Bacteria > Bacteroidota > Bacteroidia > Chitinophagales > Chitinophagaceae > Ferruginibacter. Next base: position 8,469 of record JBDSEE010000179.1, on the reverse strand, counting down.
AAGGGCTGTTGTTTTAAAGATTTTAAATACTCGTAGGCATCGGGGCCGTTTGTGAAGAACACTAATGGGTTCCAAACCTCTGCATTTCGTAAAGCAGATTTCAAAAGAAGTTGATCGTCCTTGTCGTCTTCAATTATTATTATGGGGCCTTCTTTTGGCATAATAAATTTTTTTGGGTTATACAGATTAATAGCTACACAAATATAATAATTTTAAAAAGGTTATTTACAAATATGATGTGCACAATTAAGTGCATAACAACTGCAAAAACAAGACCAATAAAATTTGCATTCCAGTTATTTTCAATTGTACATTTATTGTACAAATGAGGCGCTTATACCGTAAAAAAGTATAAAGCAAATCAGAAAAGAGCATCGGGGTAGTAAGTTTGTTTTAGTTAAGCAATTAATCAAAAATGAATAAACACTTGATGCTTTTTTTATAGACTTTATTTTGGGGAGATGTGCTGCTTAGTTCCTTTTAATACCCTCTTACATTTTTACCTTCCATATAGTTCATGAATGCTTTATTGCATACTTTATTGCCCCCAGGGGTAGGATAATTTCCGGTAAAATACCAATCACCTTTATTATTTGGACAGGCTTCATGGAGTGTTTCAATGGTTTGATAAATAACCTGTACAGGTATAGTTAGTTCGGCAGGAGTGATCAACTTAGCAATTTTATCAGAGATCTCCTGTAAAGAGAAATTTTTATAAACCTGACGTACTACATTTTCTGTATCTAATTGATTGGCAAGTTGGAGTTCATTACACTTCTCCAATAGTCCAGATAATATATTTTCCTGCCCCCGATCTTTTAATAACGCAACGGCAGCTTTGAAGGCAATAAAATCTCCCATCTTACTCATATCAATGCCATAGCAATCGGGGTATCGGATCTGGGGAGCCGATGAAACAATAATGATTTTTTTGGGCCGTAACCTGCCCAGCATTCTTATGATGCTTTCTTTAAGCGTAGTACCCCTTACTATGCTATCATCAATCACCACCAATGTATCTGTATCTTTTTTTACAGTACCATACGTTATGTCATAAACGTGCTGTACCATTTCATTGCGACTCTTATCTTCTGTTATAAATGTGCGAAGCTTTACATCCTTAATAGCAATTTTTTCAATCCGGATTTTGCGATTGATCATTTCTGAAAGTTGCGCATCCGAAAAAACTTTATTCCAGCTCAGGATTCGCTCGATCTTTATTTTATTAAGGTAGTCTTCAGCACCTTTTATCAATCCGTAAAAAGCTGTTTCTGCAGTATTGGGGATAAAGGAAAAAATAGTGTTTTTCAGATCATAATCCACTGCCTTAAGGACTGTGGCACTAAGGTTATATCCGAGTGCGATTCTTTCCCTGTAAATTTTTTCATCGCTGCCACGGCTAAAATATATTCTTTCAAAACTACACGCCTTTCTTTCCTGTGCCGGTACAATTTGTTCAATAGAAAAACTACCATCTGCCAATGCAATCAGTGCTGTACCAGGCTTTAATTCCTGCACATCATTTTCTTCTAAATTAAAAGCTGTGCGGATGGCTGCCCGTTCACTTGCAGCAACAATCACTTCATCATTTACATAATAATAGGAAGGCCTTATACCATGCGCATCTCTTACAACAAATCCATCACCGTTACCTACGATTCCTCCAAAATGAAAGCCTCCATCGAATAATGGAACGGCTTTTTTGAGAACAGAAACAATATCCATTTGCCCCGGGGTTTCCTCATCAGCTTTTATTAAAAAATGATGGAGCACTTCCATCATTGCTGCAAGGTCACTCTGGCATTGAAAATCTCCTGGCACTACATTTACAAGGTTAAAAAGTTCCTCAGTATTCACGAGGTTGAAATTGCCTGCCAGCGCAAGATTGCGTGAGGGTATCGTATTTTTTTTAATGAATGGATGGCAATAATTCACATCATTTCTTCCCTGCGTGCCATATCGTAAATGACCAAGCAATACTTCGCCAAGGACATTTAAATGTCCTTTCATAAGACCAGGATGCAGCTTAATATCGGGTTGATATTTTTCTACTTCTTCAATCTCTTTTCCTATTTGTTGAAATAAGTCAGCTATAGGTTGATTGGCATTGCTCCTGAGGCGATAAAGGAAAGGGTAACCCGGTTCTGTATTTAATTTAACTGTGGCTATGCCAGCACCGTCCTGTCCCCGGTTGTGTTGCTTTTCCATCAGTAGGTATAGCTTATTAATGCCATACAGTACTGATCCGTATTCTTGTTGATAAAAACTAAAAGGTTTCCGTAAACGAATGAAGGCCAGACCGCATTCGTGCTTGATGTTATCGCTCATTTATTAGAACTGAGGTGCAAAGTTATTGCATACCACATCCACAAACAAACCTGCCGGGCAAGTTTTATAAATATTGCAAAAAGCCTGATGGGTATTTTATAATCCGCTAAGTGTAAGTCCAATCTGGTAAAGCTTAACGTCTGCTGCAACGCCATCTTTAAATATTGGATTAAAATAGTATGCTCCAGATAAAGTGAAATTCCCGTAACCAATCCTTGCAGTAGCGCCAACTCGGGTTGAATTAAAATAGCTTTTTGAAATAATCTTTTGAGTATAATTATTCAACGTAGTTCCTGAAGCGTTTTGAAGCGTTTTGCCTTTTGTCTTTGCGCTCAACAAAGTACCAGCTTTTAAACCAAGGGCTACTTTAACGCTTTTCATTGGCTTTTCCGGGTTAGATGAAAACCTTAATTCCAGTGGGATTTCCAGGAATGCAGTTGACAACTTATATTTTTTAAAATGATTCGTTGAGTCTGTAGCATTGAATGGAAGTTTGCCATTGGTGGATGCAATATCTACATTCATATTCTTAAAGTAGATGCTACTATTGCCAATACCCAAACCAATCGCTATACTAAATCTTGGATCAGATTTGAAAGGCTTATCAAGCATCAGGTAAAGGTTTGCACTACGGTTAAAAGAACCCATGTGCCTATCTATGCTATCTGGAGTGCCAGACCACTGATTTGAATTGATTTGAAAAAGAAAATGATCACCAGGTCTGTTTCCAAGGTCATATTTTTTTTTGCCACCAGGGATTTGTGAAAAAGCAGTAGCGTAAGCTGAAACAGCGCATAACAAAACCAGGGATTTTCTCATATTAAGTTCTTGTGCGGCAAAACTAATTGCCAGCAGGGTTAATGAAAGGTTAAATGAAAACAACAATAGCCCGCTATTTTCAGGCTATTGTTGCATTTGAAATGATTTCTTCAAAAAGTCTGTGGGCCCACCTGGGCTCGAACCAGGGACCACCTGATTATGAGTCAGGTGCTCTAACCAACTGAGCTATAGGCCCGGTAATAATTTACCTTTTCCCTTTCGGGGTGGCAAAAGTAAGTAAATCCGGATATTTGCCGAAACCTATTCAAGAAAATGTCAGAAATAAAAAATATAATATTTGATCTCGGCGGTGTATTACTCGATATTGATTACAATAAAGCAACCGCAGCATTCAAGCGCCTTGGCTTTGCTGATTTTGAAAAAATGTATTCTCAATATACTGCCGATAAACTTTTTGAAAAACTTGAAACCGGTCATATTAATGAAACTAGTTTCTACCAGGCCATGATTAAAACCCATAGTGACATTAGCAGTTCAGATATTATGGAATCATGGAATGCAATGTTGCTTGATTTCAGGTTAAGCAGTATTGAATTTTTAAAAAGGCTCAGACCCAAATTCCGGCTATTTCTATTAAGCAATACCAATATCATACACCAGGCGGCTTTTAATAAACTTTTTATTGAACAAACTGGCTTTCATTCATTAAATGATTTTTTTGAGATCGCCTGGTATTCTAATGAAATAGGGCTGAGGAAGCCAACCATGGAGATCTATCAGTTTATTTTGCAGGATGCAGCTATAAAAGCGGAGGAAACTTTTTTTATCGACGATTCCTATAATAATATCGAAACAGCAAAGCAACTTAATTTCAAAACACATTTGCTGGTACCTGGGGAGAGAATTGAAGACCTGGATTATAATGGTTACTTTATTTCTTCGTAGTCGATGTAGTCTTCCTGGGGTAAAGGTTGCTTTTTAGGTTCTTCAGAAGTAGATCCCGTGGCCTGTTTCCGATGCATTTCCTGCATTTTCTCCTGCATATTTCGCATACCATTGCGCATGGTTTTGGTGCTGCGATATACAGGAATAATAAATTCAAAAATAAACTTGTATAATAGGTACAATGCAAGAAGCTCAAAAGCAAGTCTGAAAATATTCATAATGCAAAGTTATTAGCGGGAATAATATCTTGCTGTTAAATTTTATCATAAGAACGTCCAGGCTCCCTCAACCAAAGATCATGATTTGGCTGGTAATATCTAGTTGTTTATATTTGCAACAGGAAAAAGAAACAGCAAGAAGGGAACCAGGTGTTCCCTTCTTCTTTTATAAAAAAGTCAATGAACAGGGAAGACCAGATAGAATCCATAAAAAAATTAGTAGAGCCTATGCTCAAGGATGATATTTTTTTAGTGGAAATTAAAATAAAACCGACAAATAATATCAAGATTTACCTGGATGCAGACAGCGGTTTGGGTATAGAAAAATGTATCAAGATAAACAGGGCCCTATACAAGATCATGGAAGAAATGGGGATTTATCCAGATGGAGATTATTCACTGGAAGTTTCAAGCCCTGGTACAGAAGAACCATTTAAATTGCATCGGCAATACGTGAAAAATATCGGAAGAGAAGTGGAACTTACTTTGAATGAAGAAATAAAAACTACAGGAAAACTTATAGCCGTAACAGATGATGTATTAACACTTGAAATAAGCCAGGGTAAAGGGAAGAAAGAAACGGTAGAACAAGTAGATTTTTTATTGAGCGACATAAAACAAACCAAGGTTGTTATAAAATTTTAATTAACGAAAACCCCCAGCCGGCGGGGCCTCTTAAAAGGGGAAAGAGAGGCCGGTGTGAATATGGCAAGCATTAACTTAATTGAATCGTTCCAGGAATTTAAAGAAGCAGAAAATATTGACCGCCCTACTTTAATGAAAGTAATGGAAGATGTTTTTAAAACGCTTATCAGGAAGAAATATGGCAGTGACGAGAACTTTGATGTGATTGTAAATGACCAGAAAGGTGACCTTGAAATCTTCCGACGCAGAACTATTGTAGATGATGATGATCTATATAACACCCTTTCAGAAATTGAATATAAAGATGCAATTAAGATAGAACCAGATTACCAGGTTGGTGAAGAATTATATGAAGAGGTAGATATTCAAAAAGAATTTGGACGCAGGGCCATTCTTGCCGGTAAGCAAACACTAGCTGCACGTATCAATGACCTTAAAAAGAATATACTCATTAAAAAATACGAGGACAGGGTTGGTGAGATTGTAAGCGGTGAAGTGTACCAGGTTTGGCGTAAAGAAGTACTTATTTTGGATGAGGACAGCAATGAAATGCTACTTCCAAAGTCTGAACAAATACCTTCTGATTATTTTAAGAAAGGAGAAACCGTAAGAGCGGTGGTAAAAAAAGTAGAATTGAAAAACAGCCAGGCTGTGATAATTCTGTCACGCACCAGTCCATTATTTTTAGAAAAATTGTTGGAAATAGAAGTTCCTGAGATATTTGATGGCCTTATAGTTGTAAAGAAAATTGTGCGTGATCCCGGAGAAAGAGCCAAAGTAGCTGTAGAAAGTTATGATGATCGGATAGATCCTGTAGGAGCTTGCGTAGGCATGAAAGGAAGTCGGATTCATGGTATTGTGCGTGAATTGAAAAACGAGAATATCGATGTAATTAACTGGACAGCCAATACCCAACTGCTTATTCAGCGTTCACTTACCCCGGCGAAAATTACCAGCATTGAACTGGACACTGAAAAGAATCATGCAAATGTGTATCTAAAGCCTGACCAGGTTTCTTTAGCAATTGGCCGCAGGGGGGTTAATATAAAACTTGCATGTGAGCTAACTGGTTATGAGATCGATGTATTCAGGGATAATGAAGGTGAAGTAGATGATTTTGATATCGACCTGGAAGAATTCTCAGATGAAATAGAACCATGGATCATTGACGAATTGAAACGAGTGGGATGTGACACAGCACGTTCTGTCCTGGACCTGACGGCTGAAGAACTTGAGCGTCGGACAGACCTTGAAAAAGAAACCATTGCAGAAGTAAGAAGAATATTGACAGAAGAGTTTGAGAAAGAATAATCGGGGCAGAAAAGGATTTTAAAATTTGAAATAATTGAAGCGAAGCGCAAAGTGCTACGCATAAAGAAAAAGAATGTCAGAAGCAAATACACCAAGGTTGATGGCGGCTGCCAAGGAATTTAATATCGGTAAGGACACCCTTATAGATTTTCTTGTGTCCAGGAGTTTTCCATCCGATGATTTGAAGCCTACTTCAAAACTTACGGAAGAAATGTACCGTGTCCTGCAAACAGAATTCCAGGGGGATAAAGTTGCAAAACAAAAAGCAGAACAGATCGATCTACCTAAGGCAGCATCCTCTGCAGAGCCTAAGAAAAAACGAGATGAAGAGGACCTTTCATTTAAAAAGAAAGAAGAAAAACCAAAAGAAGTAGCGAAACCTGCTGAAGAACCAAAAGAAGAAATTGCAACCCCTGTAGTGGCTCAGGTAGAAGTTCCGATTGAAGAAAAAACAGTTGCACCAGATCCCGCTCCGCAAGAAGCAACAATAGAAACTCTTATTACAAATATTGAAGCACCGGAACTGGAGGCTCCAAAAGTTATAAATAAAATAGACCTTGATGCTATTGATTCATCTACCCGGCCTAAAAAATCAATAAAGAAAAAAACAGAGGAAACTGAAGTTGAAACTCCGAAAGTAGCTGCGAAGAAAACTGCAAAACCAGTAGAAGAAAAAGCTCCGAAGATTGCTCCTGAACCAAAGCCAGTTGAAATTCCTGAAGAAATTACCCCCGATCAGTCGGCAAAAATTGAAAACATACAGGCAGAAAAACTCACTGGCCCTAAGATAATGGGGAAAATAGAACTGCCAAAAGATAACGATACCCGTCCGAAAAGAGATCTTGACGATAAGCATAAACGTAAAAGAATTCCTTTACCTAAAAAGCCCGGAGCTCCAGGCCAGCCTAGTCAACCAGGTCAACAAGGACAACAGAATGGACAGCCAAGAGGAAACAGGGCTATTCCGGATACTCGTGGTGGTGGCGGACCTTTCAGGGGAAATACCGGCACGGCTGCACCAAATCGCTTTGCACGCCCGGGTCAAACAGGTGCTGGCATTGCTGCACGAAAAGAAGATAAGATCATTGACGCTAAAGAGATACAGGAAAAGCTAAAACAAACACAGGCTAAACTTGCTGGTTCTGGCGGTCGTGGAAAAAGCCTTAAAGCTAAATACCGCAAAGCCAAAAGGGAAGAAATGGCCGATCATACTGGTGAAGCTTTGGAAGGAAACAAGTTACAGGTTACAGAATTTATTTCTGTTAGTGAGCTTGCCAACCTGATGGAAGTAAGTTTTGCAGAAGTGATAGGTAAGTGTATGAGCCTTGGAATCATGGTATCTATCAATCAACGCCTGGAGGCAGATGTTATCGAATTGGTAGCAGGTGAATTTAATTTCGAAGTAGAATTCATAGGTGTGGAAGATGCAGCAGAACTAGAAGAAGATAATAACGTTGATAGTCCGGAGGACCTTAAGCCAAGAGCACCGATTGTTACTATCATGGGTCACGTTGATCATGGTAAAACATCTTTGCTGGATTATATCAGGAATACTAATGTAATAGCAGGTGAAGCCGGGGGAATTACCCAGCACATTGGTGCTTATGAAGTAACCACTAAAGATGGCCGGGCAATTACTTTCCTGGATACGCCGGGCCACGAAGCCTTTACAGCCATGCGTGCCAGGGGTGCAAAAGTTACTGATATTGCAGTAATAGTAGTAGCTGCTGATGATGCCGTGATGCCACAAACAAAGGAGGCAATTTCGCATGCCCAGGCAGCCAATGTGCCTATGATCTTTGCTATAAATAAGATTGATAGAGACGGTGCTAATCCTGAGAAAATTAAAGAACAACTTGCAGGTATGAATATACTTGTTGAAAGCTGGGGGGGTAAATTCCAAAGTCAGGAAATAAGCGCAAAACAGGGATTAAACATTGATTTATTATTAGAAAAAATATTGCTGGAGACTGATATTTTGGAGTTAACAGCTAACCCGGATAAGCAGGCGTCAGGAACTATTATTGAAGCATCGCTTGATAAAGGGCGTGGATATGTTGCAACAATACTTGTACAGAATGGCACATTGAAGCAGGGCGATATGATTGTATCTGGGCAGCACTTTGGAAAAATAAAGGCTATGTACAATGAGCGCAACCAGCGAATTGAGAAGGCGCCGCCTTCCACTCCTATGTTAATCTTAGGACTTAACGGTGCACCGCAAGCTGGTGAAGTATTTAGG
>JBDSEE010000178.1:0-8778 GCA_039920245.1 Ferruginibacter sp. | reverse complement strand
TTGCGGGGAAACATTCCAAATATTTTTGCAGGATTTGTACAGGCAACTTCTACATATTTATTTAAGGTGATTTTATTTTTTGCAACACCTTCACTGTATAATAATTCCATCCGGTTTTCTATCGCTGGATGTCCGTTTGGTATCTTACTAAAATCATCTTTACCCATGAGTTTTTGATCCCACATAAAAGGGCAATGATCTGTTGCTACAACATTTACTAATCCCTGGTTGATACCCGCCCACAAAGTTACCTGGTCTTTCTTTTCACGCAATGGCGGACTCATCACCCATTTAGCGCCATCTTCTCTTTCATACAATGATGCGTCAATGATGAGATATTGAATGCAGGTTTCCACAAATATTTTTTGATTTCTTTTTGTTGCATTGCGCACGGCGTTCAGCGCTCCTTCGCAGGTGAGATGAACGATGTATCCCGGGCAACCGGTATAATTTGCCATATCAACAAAACGCTCTGATGCTTCAGCTTCTGTAACCTCCGGTTGGGAAAGATAATGATAGAGTGGCGATAGCTTTCCTTCATCCCTGTGTTTTTGAATAAGGTAATCTATCATGTCGCCATTGGTTGCATGTACATTTATGAGGCCGCCACATTTTTTTACTTCATCCATCAATCCAATCATCTGCCTGTCATCAATCATTAATGCACCTTTGTAAGCCATGAAAGTCTTGAATGAAGTGATGCCTTCTTCTTCAATAAAATGTTGTATTTCTTTTTTGGTGTTGTCATTAAAATCGGTGACAGCCATGTGAAAGCTGTAATCACCAACACAATTATTATCACTCCTGCCCTTCCATTCATTTAATGCTGATTGTAATGAGTTCCCCTGTTTTTGTAAAATAAAATCAATTACCATTGTTGTTCCACCATACAATGCTGCTCTTGTGCCTGTTTCATAATTATCAGATGAATAAGTTCCCATGAAAGGCATATCCAGGTGAACGTGTGGGTCTATGCCACCAGGGAAAACTAATTTTCCTAAAGCATCAATTTCTTTATCAGCCGTAACCGGTAATTCTCTGCCAATCATTTTTATTGTTTCTCCTTCAATAAAAATATCAGCAAATGAATCTGCATCTGCTGTTATGATTCGACCGTTTTTGATTAAGATAGACATAAGATTATTTTTTAAATCCAATACGGACCCTTTCTTCCCAACCTTTTTGTTTTAACTTTTGTTCTACATTTTCATCCATTAAATTTTCAATGGCATCGTAAATGCTTTTTAATTGAATGTCATGTTCATCGATTCTACTATGAAGCTCTCTTACCAATGCTATTATAGAATTATTTTTAAGAGCAAATTTTTTCAGTGCAATAAAAGCCCGAACGATTGCAATATTCATTTTTCTTGCTTTGGGGCTTCTCAAAACACTTGATAACATGGTTACTCCATGCTGGGTAAAAGCATAAGGAAGATATTTGCCCGTTCTGTTTTTTGGGATACTATCCATCATCACAATTTGTGATGATGAAATTTCTTTCCATTCTCCATTTGTTAATCTGAACATGAAATCTTCAGGGAAATTGTCCACATTCCTTTTTATTGCCTGGTTGAAAACCCTTGTTTCTACTTCATAGAGTTGGGAAAGATCAAAGTCCAACATTACTTTTTCGCCTCTGATTTCGTAAATTCTATTTTGAATTAATTGTAAATGCATTTCAATCAATATTTCTAAATTTCGTCATCATTAAAATATAACAAATACCTGAAACAAAAAATCCTACAAACCACGCATAATGATACAAATCAGAAATCCATCCAGGAAAAGCGGATGATGACACCAATTGCACCTGTAACAAAAATCCCGGAACATTGGGCAGTATTCCAACAAGTAAAGCAATTATCGCAGCTTTATTAAAATGTTTGTAAATGCCAGTATGGCTATACAAATCCTCCATAATCAATTGTTGCTTTCTTACAAAATAATAATCAGCAATCATGATTCCACCCACCGGTCCAAGCAAACTCGAGTACGCAATAAGCCATGTAAAAATATATCCATTAGGGTCTGCAATTAATTTCCATGGCATGATGAGGATACCAATAATTCCTGTTATGTAACCGCCAGTTCTGAAATTAATTTTCTGCGGAGCAAGATTAGAAAAATCATTTGCAGGGCTAACAATATTTGCAGCAATATTTGTAGCCAGTGTAGAAATAGCAACTGCAATCATTGCAATACTCACCAACAACTTGCTATCAAATTTTCCTGCAAGCACAACCGGGTCCCAGATGGTTTCACCATAAATGATAAACGTTGCCGATGTAACCACTACGCCAATAAATGAAAACAATGTCATTGATGGAGGAAGCCCGATTATCTGTCCATTGATTTGTGCCTTTTGGCTTTTTGCATAGCGGGTAAAATCAGGAATGTTTAAAGACAATGTTGCCCAGAAACCCACCATACCAGTAAGTGCCGGGAAAAAGAAATGAAAGAATTCTTTTGATGTTTGAAATTTTGAAGGTTGTGCCAAAATAGGACCAAGTCCATTACCGGCACGGATAGCCCAGAACAATAATGCCAATGCAGCAAGCGGAAGAAAAATTGCTTTGAAGACTAATAATTTTTTAATACTGTCCACACCAAGATAAACAACGAACATATTTAATAACCAGAATAAAATGAAACAAATTGCAGGGCCCGTTTCTAATCCAAAAGAAGCCGGAAAAATTGCAGGTAATGTTTGCAATGAAGGAACCCAAAGCCTCATCATTTGGTAAATAGCAAAACCACCTATCCATGTTTGAATACCAAACCAACCGCATGCAACAATTGCTCTGAGCATTGCTGGAATATTTGCTCCTTGTGTTCCAAAACTTGCTCTTGCAAAAACAGGAAAAGGGATACCATATTTAGCTCCAGCATGCCCGTTTAAAATCATCGGAATCAATACAACTACATTACCCAGAAAAATGGTGAGTACAGATTGCCACCAGTTCATGCCACCTTCTATCAAAGAGCTTGCAAGCATGTAAGTAGGTATGCAAAGACTCATGCTTATCCATAGTGCTGCATAATTCCAGGTACCCCAGGTTCTTTTTGATAAGGGCACCGGGGCAAGGTCGGCGTTGATTAAGGAAGTATTTGTATTTTTAGAATCCATAATTAATTATTTTGAATTTTGAATAAACTCAAACTGTTGATGGATAAATTATTCAAAATTTAAAATTTAAAATATCCTTTTATCCCCACCAGAATGCTGCAGCAATAATGCAATACAAACCAATGAGTGCAAGGCCTTCCATCCAGATAGACTCTCCATCAAATACAATAAAAGCACTAACTAAAACAGTGAGTGCTAAAGATGCTAATAGCAAAGGGCTTAATACAAAAGTGAGAATAGAACCTCCTAAGAAAAATGAAAGTAATACCAGCATTGGAAATAATCCAATAGCAATCTGCAACGAGCTATTCAAAATAACACTAACAGAATAATCAGCTTTGTTGCGATAGGCCAATTGGATACCAATTAAATTTTCAATGGCATTACCAGCGATGGCTACAATAACCAATCCCGCAAATGTTTCATTTATGCCTAAAGACAACATTGCTGGTTGCAAAGCAATAACAAACCAATCAGAAACAAATGCTGCCGCAACACCTGCTCCTGCAAGCACTCCGAGTGTTAGCGGCAATGACCAGGATGCTTTTTCTTCATCATGTTCCGGTACAATTGTTTTGTCACCTTTTAGAGAAAAATATATGCTTGCAGCAAGAACAATGAGTAAAACAATAGCTACGATTATATCAAGTGTATGAATATGTGATTCTGCCGGGGTATGTAATTCATGAGTAAAAGTTGGAATGGCTAATGCAGCAAAAGCAAGGATCATCAAAGTAGCAATCATCTTTGGAGGACCGGAATGAAAAGTTTGCGTGCCATTTTTTAGTCCACCAACCAATAAAGCAAATCCTAACACCAATAATGAATTTCCAAGAATGGATCCAACCAATGCAGCCTGAACAACTTTATCTAATCCTGCACGAAGCGCAAAAATGCAAACGAAAAGTTCCGGTAAATTACCAAGTGCAGATTGCAAAATACCTGTTGCGCCAGGGCCCATGCGGCTTCCAAGTTGTTCTGTAGCATCGCCAACAATCATTGCTACAAACGCAAGTGCAACAGCAGTAATGGCAAAACCAAGCACTGCATTTGCATGCATAAAATGTAAGGCACCAGCAACTATTGTAACGAATATGGCAATAATAATGTTTCGTTTTTCCTTTTTATTCATAACAAAACCATTTGGATATTTAAATATTTGCAAACGGAAGCTAATTTTTTAATTGAGAAATTTTTCCATTTTCAAATTTTCAATTTATTTCTTTATCTGCAATCTTTATCGCTTCACTAATAATTGCAAGCCCTTCATCAATTTGTTCTTTAGTTATTATCAGTGGCGGTGCAATAAAAATAAATCCCCATCTTACAAAAGTGTACATGCCAAGTTCTTTAATTTTTGCAGCTACTTTGTTCATCACAATCATTTCATCCGGCTTTGCATTAAAGGGCGCCATAGGTTCTTTCGTGTCCCTGTTTTTTACGAGTTCAATACAACCCAACAAACCTGTATTTCTAAAATCACCAATGCTTGGATGACTGTCTTTCATTGCTTCTACTTTCTCTTCAATATATTTTCCCATAGCAACGGCGTTAGCAATTAAATTGTCATCCTCATAAATTTTTAGTGTTTCTACGGCTGCTGCACAACTAACAGGGTGTGCAGAATATGTAAGACCAAGTGGCAACATTGCCTCATCATATTTTGCAGCAATTTTATCTGTAACCATCAGGCAACCTAAAGGCAAATATCCACAGGTTAAACCCTTTGCCATGCAAATCATGTCCGGCACAATATCATGATTCATAAAACCAAACCATTTTCCAGTGCGGCCAAAACCACTCATCACTTCATCCATGATTAATAAAATGCCATTCTTGTCGCAGATTGCTCTTACTTGTTTTAAATAGCCGATTGGATATTGCAGGCAACCGGAAGTTCCTGATTCACCTTCAAGAATTATTGCAGCAATATTTCCCGGCCCTTCGTAGGTTATCACACGCTCCAGGCTTGCCACAGATTCCTTTAATAAATTTTCTTCCCCGTATTCCCAACGATATTTATTAGGTAAATCGAAATGCACAAAATTTGGTGCCTGCTGTGCATCTGCAGGGATTTTTCTTGGGTCGCCACCGGCACTCATAGCGCCATAAGATGCACCATGAAATGATTGGTAACGGCTTAATATTTTATGCCTGCCTGTAAATAATCTTGCAAGCTTCAATGCGTTTTCAATAGACGTAGCACCACATAAAGTAAAGAATGCTTTGTTCAAATCGCCGGGACAAATTTCTGCAAGTTTTTTTCCAAGCTCCCCACGAACTTTCGTAACACAGCTTGGCGTAACATAACTCACCTCTTGCATTTGTTTTACTACAGCACCTGTTATGCGTTGGTTGCCATGACCAATGTTTACATTCATTAATCCCGAAGAAAAGTCAATGTAGCGTTTGTCGTCGTAATCGTAGAGGTAAACGCCCTCAGCATATTTCACAGCAATGGGAGCAATTCCTTTTTGCTTGCTCCAGGAAAATAATGTGTGCTCAAGATTATTTTCTACAATCTCTTTTGATTCGGATAATGTTTTTGTTTCTGACATAATTTTATTTTTTTTTATAACCAGCGTTTGTAATTCTATTTGGCATTGTTGCGTCGCTCACTTGTACGGCATAGCACTTAGCAACTATTCTTTCAATTCGGTATGCGGTCACAAATTGTGACCGCATATCTTTCTATTTTTTATCATTTCTCTAAGGACGCAAATTGCGACCATAAAGAATTATCATTGGTCAGTTTTAAGGTGCCGAATTGGCTCCTTAAATTATTTCTTAAACCCTATTCTTTGTCTTCCTTCCCAGCTTTTTTGTGCTACCTTTTCATCCAATAAATTTTCAATAGCCTCATAAATAGCGGCAAGCTGCACATCATGTTCGCCTACTTTGGCCACTATTTTTTTCACTTCTTTTGCAAGCACTATGTGGCTATGTGCAAGTTTTCTTATTTCAACAAAAGCCCGCATGATTGCAATATTCATTTCGATGGCTTTTGGAGAATTAATCACTCCACTTAACATAGCTACACCTTGTTCTGTAAAGGCAAAAGGAAGGTACCGAGTCCCACCCCAACCTGCCTTGCCGGCAGGCAGGCTTGAGGTGCCAAATTGGCTCCTCAAGATTTTAAATTCTTCAGAGGATAATTGAAATAAAAAATCTTCAGGAAATCGCTCAATATTACGGTTGACTTGTCTTTTTAAATATTTGGTTTCCACTTCATACAATTCAGCTAAATCCATATCTAACATTACCTTTTGGTCTCTTAAAATGTAAATTTTCCTAATGATTGTTTCATCAGGTATAACTTTTATGATAATGTGTTTTGCTTTTGCCATAATTTATTTCACGCAAAGAGACAACGAATACAAAGACGCAAAGGGTGAATAGTTTTTTTATATTTTGGACTTCTAAAAAATGCTGGATAGAGGTAAGCCGCACAAGTGAGCGACACAACAATGTTGACCAAAAAATGTAAGCTGGTTAAAAAAATCAACTCATCCAATTAACGCCTGCTTCTGCATTCCATTTAGTTGTACTCTTTTTTAGTTTTGTCCAAAATTCAATAGAACTTTTTCCCGTAATATCTCCCACACCAAATTTACTTTCGTTCCAGCCGCCGAAGCTGAAAGGCTCACGGGGAACGGGAACACCAACGTTTACGCCAATCATGCCTGCACTTGCATGGTCAATAATGTAACGGGCCATGGCACCATTTTGTGTGAACACACTTGCGGCATTTCCATAAGGATTTGCATTTTCAATTGCTAATGCTTCATCAACAGTATTGGTACGCATAATAGAAATTACCGGTCCGAAAATTTCTTCTGTTGCCACGCTCATGCCGGGCGTTACATAATCAATCACGGTTGGGCCCACATAAGTTCCATTTTCTTTGCCATTAACTTTTGCGTTACGGCCATCAACTAAAATTTTTGCACCATCTCTTTCTGCCTCACCAATATATCTTTCAATTTTTTCTTTGCTTTCTTTATTAATTACAGCACCAAGATTTTCGCCCGGAATAATTTTTCTTGCTTCTTCACAAATTTTATCAATGATAGCATCTACATTTCCCACACCTATCATAGCGCTGGCGGCCATACAACGCTGGCCTGCACAACCGCTCATGCTTGCCGCCACATTTTGCGCGGTCATTTCGGGTATGGCATCGGGTAACACGAGCAAATGGTTTTTTGCGCCACCCAATGCAAGGCATCTCTTATAATTATGCGTTGCCCGCTGGTAAACGATTTTGGCAACTTTTGTAGAACCTACAAATGAAACAGCCTCAATGCCGGGATGATCACATATCGCCTCAACAATTGCTACATCACCATGCACTACATTAAACACACCATCTGGCAGGCCAGCCTCCTTTAATAGTTCTGCTAATTTGCCAACACTTAAAGGCACCTTCTCTGAGGGTTTTATTATCATACAATTTCCTAAAGCAATGGCATTTGGTATTGTCCAATTAGGCACCATGCTCGGAAAGTTAAAAGGCACAATAGAGGCAACAACCCCCAACGGCACGTGCTCCGTCCGGCATTCAACTCCCCGGCTCACTTCCAATAATTCACCAGCTACCAACTGTGGCAGAGAGCAGGCAAATTCAGTAAGCTCAATACATTTCTCAATTTCCGCGATGGATTCCCCAATTGTTTTGCCATTTTCTTCTGAGCATAATTCTGCAAGGGAATGCAGATTTTTTTCCAGTAAAGTTTTATACCTGAAGAAAACCTGTACCCGCTCCTTTATAGGAGTTTTACTCCAGGAAGCGAAAGCTTTTTGTGCTGCGTTTACGGCTTCATCAAGGTCTTCTGATGATGAAAGGCAAACCTTTGAAAGCAGTGAACCGTCAATGGGAGATATTACATCGAGTGTTTTTCCTGAAGATGAACTTTTAAAAGTTCCACCAATATAATTTTGAATGCCCGGGTATTTCATAAATATTTATTTTAATCGGTTTGTCAAATAAATTTTCGTTGCATAACTTCTTTCACATAATCTTAATTCAACTTTCGAGTAGGCCATTAATAAAACCGGCTACGCTAAAAGCAATTATAAATCATAAGATACAATTACCCAAAGATCATGTTTTGTTACCGCAAATAAATCCTGCGTTTATACCGTAACAAAAGCATTAACGGTTTTAAAAAGAGAGAAGCTTTCAACAATAATTTAATTCCCGCATTTCTTGTTGAAAGTAAAAATGCATCGCAGGAAATACAACCCGGATTGTGTAGATAAAAATATTTTCAATTTCTATGACAACCTCGACCGGCAAAAACTGGCACAATTCAATCCTTTTGTAGAGCCGGTATTTATTATACCGGGCCAATTTAAAGATGCTATTGGAGTGTTCGGCGCTTATGCAGTTTCTGATTCGGTCCTGTTTGTATATCCTGAATAAAAATATAAAAACGGTGTAGTCAATAAGGTCGATTCATTCAACCATTAACTTTTAATTACAGGAACTACATATCTATCTTCTAATTTTCAACAAATTCCGGTTATAGTTTTGTACAATTATTAAACAAATAAAAAATGAAAAACATGAAAAAAGTTATCAGCCTGGCAGCAATTTTATTTGCGCTAAGCACCGCAACATTTGCCCAGGAAAAATCCGAAGGCAA
>JBDSEE010000177.1:0-8975 GCA_039920245.1 Ferruginibacter sp. | reverse complement strand
TACCATGGTTACAGCAAATACATTTTTCAATGCCGGGTTATAGCCCAACGGCTCCATCAATAATTTCCAACGCATGCTACGGCTGATATGACTTAAAAGGCTCATGATTACAACCGGCACCACAAGCCAGTAATCAGCATAATTAAATGCATTCGAAAATTCCATTTTTTCCTCTGCTGTCATTGACCTCAGCTGCCACCAAACCAGCAGGAGACCTGCAAGCAGGAAAATAATATATTGAAGTAAGGATAGAAATTTTTTTAACATGAGTTGTACAAGTTACTAAACACTAAGTAAATTTCAATTCAACTCTATATTATCAATCAGCCTGATATCATTTAAGTATGCCGCCGCCAATGCGATCAGCCTGGAGTTTCCATCCCAGGCGCTCACTGGCAAAAGAGTACTTGCATCCGCAATTGAAATGTAATCTACCTTAAAGCCCTGATGTTTAAGTTCATCCACTGCTTCTGTTGTTAGAGAGTCTGTTTGTCCTTTGGTTAGATTGTTTTTTATATGTTTTAGTGCCTGGATGATCGCCGTTGCATGCTTTCTTTCAATTGTATCCAGTCTTAAATTTCTGCTACTCATGGCAAGCCCATCTGGTTCCCTCACAGTTGGGCATAGCTGCAACGAAACTTTGTTGCCTGAAACTTCAATCATTTTCTGAATTACCATACATTGCTGGTAATCTTTACTGCCGAGGTAGAGGGTGGATGGCTTTACAATCCTGAGCAGTTTATCAACAACCTGGCAAACTCCCTGGAAATGGCCCGGCCTGTATGTGCCTTCCAGAATGTCTTCCAGGTATCCAAGCTCATAATGAACGGGAGTTTCGCCTGCTGGATATATTTCTTCCTTCAGTGGAAGAAACAACAAATCACAACCTGCCGCTTCCAGCATTTCTATGTCTTTTTCCAGCGTAACAGGATATTTTTCAAAATCAGCAGGATTATTAAACTGGGTGGGATTAATAAATATGCTGGCAACGCAAAAGTCATTTGCTGCTTTACATATTTCAAGCAGAGAGATATGTCCTTTATGTAATGCCCCCATCGTGGGTACAAAACCAGTTGACCCACCAGGTTTATAGCGTAGGGAAAGTATTTTCTTAACAGCTTCAATATGTTTAATTATGATCATCTGTCTGCATTCGGCTGTGAAAAGCCTTTCTGTACAATATGTAAGGAAAATTTCAATACCTTTGCAATCCTTAAAAAAATCAGATTCCGGTATTTAAATACTTCAAATGTCTACAAAGAAAAGAATTTTATTCATTGCCAATGAAATGTCTCCTTACTTAGAACTTACAGAATTTGCTGAAATAGTAAATAAACTGGCGGTCTTTTCTAATGACAATAACCTGGAAGTGAGATGTATCATGCCTAAGTTTGGTGTAATTAATGAGCGCAGGCATAGGTTGCACGAAGTGGTAAGGTTATCCGGAATAAATGTCTCTATTAATAATGATGATTATCCATTAGTTATAAAAGTAGCTTCATTACCCAATGCAAGGCTTCAGGTTTATTTCCTGGACAACGAAGATTTTTTCAGGCGCAAATCTGTTTTTGCAGATGAAAAAGATAACTGGTATGATGATAATGGATTAAGAACTGTTCTGTTTTGCAAAGGAGCATTAGAGACGGTCAAGAAATTTGGATGGCCCCCGGATATTATTCATTGCAGTGGCTGGATGACAGGATTGATTCCTATGTTTATCAGGACAGCATATAAGAAAGAGCCGGTGTTCAGTCATAGTAAAATTGTATTTACCATCGGCCAAAATACTTTTAAGGAAAATCTTGGAAGCGATTTTTTAAAGCTTGCAAGCATCCATGATAATATTACCAAGAAAGAGCTGGAACCTTTTAAGGATATAAATAATACTGCCATGTTCAAAGGCGGTGCTACCTATGCAGATGCCATAACATTTGGAACGGCTGACGCAGATAAAAAACTTGTGGATGAATTTTCTAAAGTAAAAGGTAAGCCTGTGCTCAAGTATAATGCAGAGTCTGATTTAACAGACTATTTACAATTATATGCCGACCTTGCCAAGTAAGTATTAACAACTCTTTTTTAAAATTTTATCGTGCTGAAAAGATTTCTACCTGCATTTTTTGGAGCCACATTTTGTTTTGTAATCATCAACTGGAGCTGCACAAAGTTAGACACTACCAACCTTGGAATTGATGTTATTCCTGCAGTGGATAACGTTACTACATTTGGTGATACTTTAGATATTAACAGCACCCAGGGAGTTTTTAATGATACTACCAAACTAACCGCAGCAGAAGATCATGTGCTGGGAAAGATCAGTAATGATCCTTTGTTTGGAACAACAGATGCAAGTATTTTCTTTCAATTGAAGCCAGGTTATTTTCCATATTATTTCGGGACAGCAGGGGATACACTTGTAGGGGTAGACTCAGTAATTCTCACACTTGCTTATAAAGGTGTATGGGGCGACTCTACAGTGCCACAGGTTTTGGAAGTACGCAAAATTGAAGACCCTCTATTTGATTCTCCTTATGTTGCCCGCCTCCTCTCTTATCGACCAGATTTAACGGGGAGCACTGTTATAGGTTCAAAAACTATTGATATAAGATCATTACCTACACAAGTAAAATTTGCTCATAATACTGACTCATCCACCAACCAGATACGCATCCGGCTATCAGATAGCTTCCGGGATCTGTTATTCAGCAGGGACAGTTCTCATACCGACTTTAGCAAAAATGCATTTTACAGTGATTCCCTGTACCGCAATTTCCTAAAAGGCATCTCTGTTACAGCGCTTTCGGGAAATGCACTGATGTATATAAATCTTGCGGACGCAAAGACAAGACTGGAAGTGCACCTGAGAAGACGAAAACTGAACAACAACACCAATTTACCCGATACTATTTTTAATAACCTAGCATTGCGTAATGTTTTATCATCACAATTTGCCCCATCAGCAACAGCGAATTACCTGGTAAGGAACCGAACTGCCCTGGCAACTACCGGAACAACAATGGAACATTTTATACAAACTACACCAGGGACATTTGTGAATATGCATATACCTGCACTAACCGGTATGGAAAACCGTATCATTCACCGGGCAAGTATCATTGTAGAACAGATTCCTTTTGATATGGTTACCGATAGCGTGTTTTCACCTCCCAGTTTTATGTATATTGACTTGAAAGATACTTCAACTGTGACGCCTAAATTTAAGCCGCTTTATTATGACCTGAGTCCGGCTGCTTTTTATAATCCTGACGATAAAAATTATTATTTCCCCAACAGCGGTATCGATTTCAGTTATTTTGGTGGATACATCAGGCGCAAGATCAATGCGATCGGGCAGAGAGTTGTTTATTATGATATTAATGTAACAAGATATGTACAACATCTGTTAACAAAGCATACGCCTAATTATGATATGAGGTTATATGCACCTTACAATTTAGCATATCCACAATATTCAGCTGACCTTATTCCTTATAACAATGCACTTGCTGCAGGAAGGGTAAGAATAAGAAGCGGGCAGGACCCCGACAGGCGTTTGAGGTTGCGATTGGTGATGATATATTCAAAACTTTAATTACAAATATTTTACAAGGCCCTTTGAATCTTTCAAAGGGCTTTGTTGTTCATTTACACAACCTTATCTTTGCACTCTTAAAAAATAATCATGTCATATTTATTTACTTCTGAGTCGGTGAGTGAAGGGCACCCGGACAAAGTTGCTGACCAGATCAGCGATGCATTAATCGATAATTTTCTCGCTTTTGATCCCAATAGTAAAGTGGCATGTGAAACATTGGTTACAACTGGACAGGTAGTGCTTGCCGGCGAAGTAAAAAGTAAAGCGTACCTGGATGTGCAGGAAATTGCAAGAGGCGTAATTCGTAAAATAGGATACACCAAGAGTGAATATATGTTTGAAGCCAATTCATGCGGTATCATTTCAGCTATACATGAACAGTCAGGTGATATAAACCAGGGAGTGGATAAAAAGAAAAAAGAAGAGCAGGGTGCCGGTGACCAGGGAATGATGTTTGGTTATGCTACCAATGAAACGGAAAATCACATGCCTCTGGCACTTGCACTGGCACATGATATTTTGATCGAACTGGCGGAAGTGCGCCGGGAGAATAAGCAGATTAAATATTTGCGCCCGGATGCCAAAAGCCAGGTTACGCTTGAATATGATGACAATAACAAACCAGTTCGCATAGAAGCAATCGTGGTATCTACACAACATGATGATTTTGGAAAGGATGAAGCCATGCTTGCAAAAATTAAAAAGGATATTGTAAACATAGTTATCCCAAGGGTTATCGCAAAATATGCAAAGTACAAGCACCTGTTCAACAATAAAATAAAGTATCATATAAATCCAACAGGTAAGTTTGTTATCGGTGGCCCGCATGGCGATACCGGTTTAACGGGCAGGAAAATCATTGTAGATACATACGGTGGCAAAGGTGCACATGGTGGGGGAGCGTTTAGTGGAAAAGATCCAAGCAAGGTAGATCGGAGTGCTGCATATGCTACCAGGCATATTGCCAAGAACCTGGTTGCTGCAGGTCTTTGTGATGAAGTGCTGGTGCAGGTTTCTTATGCTATCGGTGTGGCGCAGCCCACGAGCATTAATGTAGTTACTTATGGCACCGCTAAAGTAAATATAACTGACGGAGAGATTGCTAAAAAAGTGATGGCGATGCCTTGCTTTGATATGCGTCCTTACTTTATTGAACAACGACTTAAATTACGCAATCCCATTTACAGCGAAACTGCCGCTTATGGTCACATGGGCCGCAAAAATGAAGTGGTAGAAAAAATATTCACGTCGCCTTATGGCGATAGCGTAAAGAAAAAAGTAGAATTGTTTACCTGGGAAAAATTAGATGCCGTAAAAGAAGTGAAGAAAGTATTTGGATTGAAATAGACCAATTTTTCCGTTTGCTGCTGTGTCGAATTGAGCAATAGATTTATCAATTCAAGGGCTTCTTTAAAAGAAGCTGGCTTCTTCATCATGAACAAGTAATATTTTGTCATTTGACTGGTAGGTAAATGGTGAATGTTGCGCCGATACCCGGTCTGCCTTCCGAAACAATAAAGCCGTTGTGATTGGTTACAATTTTTTTCACTATGGATAAACCAATTCCTGTTCCGGAATATTCATTCCTGCCATGCAGCCGTTGAAAAAGTTCAAAGATTTTACCCTCATATTCTTTTTCAAAACCAATTCCATTGTCTGCAATTTTTATAGCGTGATATTCCTTTTGTATGTTTGCGGCAACATGTTTTATCTTACTTCCAGCAATGCGTTCGGCAGTGATTTTTACATGTGGGGCAATTTCCGGCCTGCTGTATTTAAGGGCATTGCTAATCAGGTTTGTAAAGAGTTGGGAAAGTTGAAGATGTACGCCATTAATTTTTGGAAGATTTTCGTATTCAAGCACCGCTTGTTTTTCAATGATGCTTATGTGAAGGTCGTCTTTGGATTCTTCTACAATGGCATTTAAATTGCAAGGTTCAAAAATTAATTCAGTTGCACTTGTTCGGGAAAAATCGATCAGGGAAACGATGAGGTTTTGCATGCGTTCGCCTGATGCAATAATGCGGTTAAAATAATCCTGCGTTTTAGCAGAAAATTTTTCTGCTTCTACAATGTGCCTGCTGAATATCTGAATTTTTCGCAAAGGTTCCTGCAAATCATGGCTGGCAATATAAGTGAAGGAGGCAAGTTCCTTGTTTTTTAATTCAAGCACTTGATTCATTTCTTCAAGTTGCTGCGTTTTAAAAATTAATGCTTCTTTATTTTGTTTTTCAAGAGTGATGTCTCTAAGAAAGGCAATAAACAATTTATTTCCCTGCTGGGTTGCCTGCGAAATGGTTAGTGATATGGGAAACTCTTTACCTTCTTTATTAAGTGCCGTAAGTTCTAATGTTTTATTTAAAATTCTTACTTCGCCTGTTTTTAAAAACCGTTTCATTCCTTCTCTATGTGCTTCCCGGTATTGTATTGGAATAATGGTATCAGTTAAATGCAAGCCTAAAACTTCTTCTGATTTCCATCCAAATATTTTTTCTGTTTTAGGATTCCATAATGTGATAATGCTTTTTTCATTAATAACGATAACGGCATCAGGTGCATTGCTAATTATCTGGTTCAGATAATCTTCTTTTTCTATTAATGCTTCAGCCACTAAAACATCTTTGGTTATATCCTGCAAAGTGCCTACTAATAATTTTTCACTGCCTGATTCAATAACTCTTCCCGTTCCTTTTATGTTAATAAGTGTTCCTGTTTTTGTAATCATCCGGTAGTGCCATTCATCAGCCCTTTTACTATCTAAAACTTTTTGGGCTGCCTGGCGTACATATTCCCTGTCTTCAGGGTGTACATGCTTATTAAATTCCTCCAGGGAAGGTTCAAATTCATTTGGCATGTAGCCTATAAGCCCGAATAAATTTTCAGAGTAAAAAAGTTTACCTGAAGTTAAATTAAATGAGTAGCTGCCTTGCATGGAACTTTCTTCTGCCTGTTTGAAAGTTTCATTTTGTATATGAAGCTGGTAAGTGCGTTCTTTTACTTTTATTTCTAATTGCTCTCTATACTTTTTCTGCTCCTCAATTTCAGTGTTGGTTCCCATCCAACCAATAATGTTCCCTTCCTTGTCTTTTTGAGCAATGCCCTGGCTCAAGTGCCAACGGTAAGTTCCATCCTGATGGCGAATGCGCTTTTCAGATCTAAAATCTT
This sequence comes from Ferruginibacter sp., assembly GCA_039920245.1. Taxonomy (GTDB): domain Bacteria; phylum Bacteroidota; class Bacteroidia; order Chitinophagales; family Chitinophagaceae; genus Ferruginibacter. The sequence goes on along the minus strand of JBDSEE010000177.1, from coordinate 2,215 downwards.
CTCCTGTTTTAAGGGCTTGGTGCCATTGCTGTATTTCTTTTTTGAGATCCTCAGGAAGTATAGTTGCCTGCCATCCCTCATCTTTTAATTCTTCGAATGATAATCCTGTGTAATCGAGAAAGTATTTGTTGAAGAAATTTTTCTTTCCATCAGGTGTGGCTGTCCATATCATGTGAGGAATTGTTTCGGACAAGGTTCTGAATTTGGCTTCGCTTTCTTTTATTTTTTCTTCTGCTTCTATTTGATTACTGATATCTGTGTTGGTTCCAAACCATCTGTAAATTTTGTTTTCGCTGTCATAAACCGGCAAAACACGGGTGAGGAATTGACGGAACTTGCCATCTGCAGCTTTTATCGGAAACACCATTTCAAATGGTTGACCGGATTCTATTGAAGCCTTCCATTGAGTAAGTACATTAGGAAGTTCTTCAGGGTGGTGAACGGACTGCCAGCCCCATCCATGCATTTCAGCCAGTGTTGTGCCGGTATATTCAAACCATTTTTTATTATACCAAAATATGTTTCCATCTGTGTAAGCCATCCAGGCCAGATTTGGGATACTGTCGGCCAGTATGCTGAAACGATTTTCACTTTCTTCAATTTTATTCCTGGCAGTTACCTGTTCGGTAACATCGTATGCAAAAACTAAAATGCCTTCCGTTTCTGCTTTATCATTTTTAAATGCCTGGTAAGTAAAATTTAAAAACAACTGTTCTGGGCCATTACCCTTGTCAAAAATAGAAGGCATTTCTTTTCCAATGAATGTTTCGCCAGTGTTATATACATTATCAAGTAGCTCAATAAAACCCTGCTCTACAAGTTCGGGAAAAGCTTCACCCACAGTTTTTCCAATTACCTCACGGTTACCAAGAAGTTGCTTGTAAAGGGAATTTATTATTTCAAACCGGTGTTCGGGTCCTTTAAGTAATGCAAGTACGGCAGGCGCCTGCATAATAAAATCATGCAGTTTGCTTTCGCTTGCATTCAAATTCTTCGTCATACTGTTGTTGGTAACATCCTTAATATTATGTTTTAGGGGCGTACTCATGTTTTTGACTGGTGCTTCGCAAATATATATTAAAATGTATTGGTTTTCCCCCTTGTAATTTCATAAAACATACCTGATTATTTTTCTATTTTATGAATTGCCTAAACGTTTTTACACAAACTATTTATGAATATTTTGATAACGGTGATAAGGACTGGACAAAAGTGGTTTTAAAACCAGGAAAGACAAAAACTAAAAGTAAAAAGACATCCGAAAAGAAAGCAGCAAGGCAAACTAATGTAACCAATTCCTTTATCGACGATCCGTTGGCATCCATATTATCAAAGGATTTTTTATCAGGTATTTCCAAAGGGCTTATTACAAAATAGAATGAGAGTTGTAAGAGTCATAAAACTTTTAAATCATCACTTCTAATACTTATAAAAATGGCCCTGGTCCACCATAACTTTGCAGCATCTTTAAGGAACTCAACAAAATGAAAATCATTACCTGGAACTGCAATATGGCCTTTAGGAAAAAAGCAGATTTTATTCTTAAGCATCTTCCCGATATATTAATAGTGCCCGAATGTGAACATCCTGATAAATTAAAATTTAATAATGATAACTTAAAGCCAAAGGATATGCTTTGGTTTGGAACAAACACAAATAAAGGTCTCGGAATTTTTTCTTATAGTGATTTCAGGTTCAGGGTCCTTAAGATACATAATCCAGCTTTTAAAATGATCATACCGATAGCAGTTACCGGTGGAGCATATGACTTCAATCTTTTTGCAATTTGGGCAAACAACCGGGATGATCCTGATGGACAGTATGTAGAACAGGTATGGAAAGCAATAAACCATTATGATAAAAATTTGAAGCGTACAAAAACAATATTGATAGGTGATTTTAATAGCAACACGATTTGGGATAGAAAGTACAGGATCGGCAATCACTCACATGTGGTAAAGCGGTTAGAGGAAAAAGGTATATTTAGTTGTTATCATTTACATTATAACCAGGCACAAGGCAAAGAACAACATCCCACATTTTATTTATACAAACATAACGACAAGCCATATCACCTGGATTATTGCTTTGTATCAGCAGACCTAAAAGATAAAATCCAATGCGTAGAAATTGGGGATCATGAATGCTGGAAAAAATACAGTGACCATGTTCCGGTAATGGTAACATTCAGTACATGATACCGTGCGTTGAATTA
>JBDSEE010000176.1:0-48690 GCA_039920245.1 Ferruginibacter sp. | reverse complement strand
CCCTTTTATCATTGGCCGTTGGGAATTGGACATTTAGAAGTATTCATTTGTTCTGCTTATGGATATTAATGCTTATGCTAAAAACATTTGTAGAATTATTTTTCCTTTGGCCAGTCGCCGGTTTTTTTAGCAAGAGAAATTTGCTCTGGTTATTTCCCATAGCACAACTTTTTCATATTATATATACGGTGATGGCTGGTTTCCTGGGCATGTTCGGAACCTATAAATGGAAGGATCGAAAGGTGCAGTGATTGTTAGCCATCAATTGTTGATTCAGGCCTATTCCCCCAGTCCCATGAACTAAAATAATGTAAAGCATGATGCAGAAAACATCAAATCAAACAAATAGTAATAATTGGTGAAGCTCGTTATTTAATAAACTGCAATTTTTTCAACCCTGTTTGCATGACGGCCGCCTTCAAAAGCTGTATTCATAAATACATCGAGCATTTTCTCTGCATCGCCATCCCTAACAAATCTTGCCGGAATACATATAATATTTGCATCGTTATGTTTGCGTGCAAGTTCTGCAAGTTCTTCCCCCCAGCAGATAGCTGCACGGATATTTGTGTGTTTATTTGCGGTGATTGCCACGCCATTTGCGCTACCACATAAAAGTATTCCAAAAGAAGCTTCTCCAGCTTCTACAGCATTTGCAACCGGATGTGCAAAGTCAGGATAATCGACAGATTCTTTATCATAAGTACCAAAATCTTTATACTCAAGCGCTTCTCCTTCCAGGAATGAAATGAGATCTTCCTTGCAATCAAAACCAGCATGATCGCATCCAATGGCAATGGGTTTTTTTCTATCGAAAGTGTACATGGCAATGTTTTTTATAGGTTATGATTAAATCGTAATAATTTCTCTTACAAATTTAAATCAACCATTATCAACTCCACTGTTTTTCTTCTTTCAGTTTTTGCTTATCTACCCTTGAAGCCAGCATCACACTTATCTCATATAAAAGCAACAAGGGTATTGCAACGATCGTCTGGCTGGTCCAATCCGGGGAGGGTGTTATGATGGCTGCCAGGATAAGGATGATCACGAATGCATATTTCCGATATTTTTTCAAAAAGGGGCCGGATATTATTCCAATCTTGGCTAAAACATAAGCCAGTATGGGTAATTCGAAAGAAATGCCACAGCCTAATACAATACTATTTATGGTATCAATATAATCATCTAGCGTAGGCATATATCTGTATGCTCCCGTGTTGCCCAGGGTGAAATTTGCCAGAAAATTAAACGTGAAAGGAGCTAGCAAAAAATATCCAAATGCAGCACCGGTAAAAAAGCATAATGACACCCAGAAAATACTACCACGGCTATACTTTACTTCTTTTGGAGAAAGAGCGGGTTTGATAAATCTCCATAATTCCCAGAATAAATATGGGAAAGCCAATATTAATCCGCTGATCATGGCGATAGAAATGGCGGACATAAAGGGGCCGCTAACCGTGTTTCCCTGCAAGGGGATGCTGACAGGGGGCATGCAGAGCGCATCACCTAAGTGAAGGAAATGGCTGAAATTACACAAGGCCCCATAGGTAACAAAATTTGAATTCGCAGGTGCATAAATAATGTTATCAAAGATCCAGTCTATTTTAAAAAAAACAATTATTACAGCTACTAGCCATACAGCAACACCTCTAACCAGGTGCCAGCGCAAGGCTTCAAGATGATCTATAAAACTCATCTCCGCTTTATCCGGGTCTGTTTTTCTACCGCCTAATTTTTTTAAAAAACTTTTTCTGCCTGTCTTTAATTCTGCCACTTTAATATTTTAAGGGTAAAGGTAAGCCTTAGATAAAATCAAATCACTTTTGACAATTCCACATTGCCAGTACGTTTTAATACTCCCCATCCCTGCAATTCACCCTTTATTGCTTTTCGAAAAGATTTTATGGCGATATAGTACATTACCTGTCTGTACATCAGTCTTTGAGGAATAAGAAGAAATAATATTTTGTAATCAATTTTTTCAAAACTAAATGCGAAAGCTGCACCTACGATATCAACTATACTAAAAATGATATAATAAAGAATGATATGTTGTAAGCTTGCGGGTACAACTCCCAGAGAGGCAGCCAATAAACTTATAACAAGTACAAGGTCGGCAAGGGGAGCGAGTAACGGCAATATTACCTGGAACAAGAATATATTAGGCATCGCAATCATACCAAAATTTTTAAACCTGTAATTCATAAATGTTTCTTTATGTTTCCAAAAGCTTTGCATCACCCCAAAACTCCACCTAAAACGTTGTTTTAAAAATTGTGAAAGTGTTTCAGGTGCTTCTGTATATGATATAGCCTGGGTGCAATTCTTTACCCGGAAATTATTCTGGTGAAGCCGCATGGTAAGATCACAATCTTCGGCAAGGGTATCTGAAGTAAAGCCGCCCGATGTTATAACCGCATGTTTGCGAAATGCACCGATGGCACCTGGCACTACTGTAATGCAATTCAAGAGGTCAAATGCCCTGCGATCAAAATTTTGTGAAGTGATGTATTCTATACTTTGCCATTTAGTGATCATGTTTATCTCATTGCCTACTTTCACATTGCCAGCAACTGCTCCTACGTTTCCTTCTTCGTCAAATCGCTGCATTAACTGCATGATGGCATCAACTTTTAATTGGGTATCACCATCTATGCATACAATAAAATCATGACTAGCCATGCTAATCCCGTAATTAAGTGCTGTAGCTTTACCGCCATTGATCTTGCTGTATAGCATTACATTTTCATAATTTGAAAACATTTCTTTTACCAGGTTGTATGTGTTGTCCTTACTTCCATCATCAACTACTATTATTTCTAAGCCTGGATATTGCTGATTAAGAATACTGCTAATGGTGCGGCAAATATTTACTTCTTCATTATATGCCGGGATTATAACTGATACCGGATACTGATTTTTATTAAGTGTTGCATTTTGTTCTTTCTTATTTTGAATAAGTGCTAAAACAGCCATTGTCAACATTCTACCAATAGACAATACGATCCCGATAATGAAAAGTGCAAATATGACCTGGGTGATCCAATAACTTGCTTCAGCAAAAAATAAGTTTATGCTCATTAACCAGCTATCACTTGTGGATGCAACGGTCGGCATTACGTCAAGTTTTGTTTTACCCATCAAGTCTGCTATGGTTGTAAAAACATAGCCTTTGTTTTTAAAATAGCGAATGATCTTCGGAAGTGCATCTACAGTTGCCTGCCTGGTTTCACCACCAGCATCATGTAGCAGGATAATGCTTGCATTTCTTTCTTCCACCTGACTTACCACACGGGCAAAAATAGAGTCTGCCTTTGCATTCGGTTGCCAGTCCATTGGGTCCACACTTTCACCTATGGTAAAATAATTCTCCGTTTTACTGCGGGCAATAGGCTCCAGTTCTTCAAAACTCTGTGGCTGGCTATCTGCATTGTATGGGGCCCTGAAAAGAATAGTACTATGGCCGGTTATACATTCAATGAGCAGTCTCGTGAGTTTCATTTCAATATTGGCCCGCTGTAGGCTCATGCTTGCGATATTACTATGGGTAAAAGTGTGATTGCCTATCTCATAGCCATCCCTGTAAATTCTCTGTAGAATGGGAATGTTTTTTTCAGCCTGCAGGCCTACTATGAAGAAACTCGCAGGAACTTTTTCATTTTCAAGGATATCCAATATTTTAGGTGTGTAATTTTCACTCGGGCCATCATCAAAGGTTAAGATTAATTTATGGCCACTTCCTTCTGTAGTGTCTTCTGCAAATTTTTGAATGATATAACCTGATGGTAGCTGAACATAATTTTGCTCAGCAATAAGTTGTTCTGTGCTGTCAATTTCCAAATTTATTTTTCCTTTTTGTGGGCTATATAAAACATTCAGCACTTCCCCTTCACCCGTAAAACCTACCGTGGGCGCAGCCGGAATAGTTTTTAGGATATCGAAATCAAATGGCTGTTGGGCAAGGCTTTTATTGGAAAGGTTCCTATGATAAAAGGACCAAAGTCTTTCATCTTCACTCCCCAATCTCCAGAGTGCACTGCCGGCGGTATGATACTCATCGTTGAAACGGAGCGTATTGAAACTCGTTGCTGCATCTGTAAACCAAACCTGGTGTGTATCAATAATAGTTTGTCCTTTTTCATCCTTTTCTTCTTTGTCATAACTAAAATGCAGGTTGTAACTGTCATTATCATACACTATGGTTGCATTCAGTTGTTTTGCTTTATTTACTGCATCGGTGAATGTAAGTGCGATGCTACTTCCATCAGATGACCAATCATATCCGTAGGCACCTAAGCCTAGAATTATTTTTTCTGCAGGTATTTTTTGTGCCAGCCAATCCAGGTTTTCCTCAATCCATTTTTGTGAACTTATAGGCCCCGGCCCTCTTGTATTATTATACTCATCATACGACATTAAGATAATATAGTCAATACAAGCATCCAGTTTTGCAAGATCATAATCTTCATTTTTTGGTTCTATGTCCATGCTAAGTTTAAATCCTAAAGGATGCAAAACATTATATAGAGCTTGCTGAAAAGTTGTAAGGCTTTCTGAAGTTGGCTCATTTAATTCTTCAAAATCTATATTAATTCCTGCAAAATGATAATACGTTAAGGAATCTGCCAGTTGCCTGATAAATGCTTGCTGTTTTACTTTATCCGTCAGCAGTATATGTAAAAGGTTGCCATCAAAAGCCTTTTTCGAAGTATTGAAGTTGGTAAGCATGGGCATGATGTGTAGGTTCTTGTTACGCATAGTAGCCAGACCAGCACTATCAATCCTTGTTTGTAATTTGGTGCTAATGGTATCAATGAAGAACCACTCAGCAAAAATGGTATTTAAGCTATCACCATATTTTTGTAAGATGGGCAATGAAGTGGCCGAGGTCCAGGGCGTGTAAAATCCTGCTTTAATTGATCCGGGAAAAATTGCAGGCAAAGATGACGGGGATTCAATTTTTTCTTTTCTTTCAAGAAAATCTTTAAAGCCCTTTATCTTTTTATTACTGCTATATGAAAATGTAAATGGATGTGTAGGGTCAAGCTTAGTCTCATATTCTTTCGATTTCATGACCAGGTTTGGAATGGAGGGCAATGAGCCACGTACCAATGCCAGCACTAACACAACTATAAGAAAAACGAACAGGAAAATGAAAATCCTGCTTGTCCATTTAACCTTACTCCATCGCTGTGAGTCTTTGGTTTGAAAGACCTGGTGAATTGGTTCCATAATATTTGATCGAAATCAATGCAAAGATTCCAAATCTGCCAATAGGTTTGTAAGTAGGAATGTTAGTTAACTGACACTTAACTGAAAAGTGGAGGAATAAGATAATTTAGAACGGGAATTTACTCAACTTGTAGACAAAAGGAAGGCCCTTGTAGAAACAAAGGCCGTTTACCAAAACTAACTGCTTATGAGAAAATTGACTATTAAATCTGTTCTGGTTTAATATTTTCAAATACGATGCCAAAAAAGATGAATCCCCGGAAAAATTTTGAAATTATTTTCTAAGAATATCAACCCTCTTGACTGGTAAGCTTTTCAGCATTTTCAGCAAATTGTAACGCATCTAAAAATTCCTGGATATCTCCATTTAAAACGGAGTCAAGATTGTAAACTGTGAGGCCAATCCTGTGGTCAGTTACCCTTCCCTGTGGAAAATTATACGTACGAATTTTCGCACTCCGGTCGCCAGTACTCACAAGGCTTTTTCTTTTATGGGCAATTGCTTCTTCTGCTTTGCGTACTTCTTCGTCGTATAATTTCGTACGAAGCATATCCATCGCTTTTTCCCGGTTACCCAACTGGCTGCGTTCCGTTTGGCATACAACCACTATGCCTGTTGGTTTGTGGGTAAGAAAAACCTTTGTCTCCACTTTATTTACATTCTGACCACCTGCACCACCGCTCCTGGCGGTTTCCATCTTTACATCAGCTTCCTTCAGTTCAAAATCAACTTCCTCCGCCTCCGGCATCACGGCCACTGTGGCAGCGCTGGTATGTACCCTGCCGCTACCTTCTGTATCCGGCACTCGTTGCACCCGATGCACACCACTTTCAAATTTCATCGTGCCATATACATCATCTCCTGTCACTTCTACCTGTACCTCCTTAAATCCACCTACGGTTCCTTCACTCTCGCTGAGTAAAGCTGTCTTCCATCCCTTTTTTTCACAATACTTCATATACATCCTCAGCAAGTCACCAGCAAATAACGACGCCTCATCTCCACCAGTTCCAGCCCTTATTTCCAGTATTGCATTTTTTTCATCATAAGGATCTTTAGGTATCAGCATGTTTCTCAACTCTTTTTCCATGCTTTCTTTTTGGGCTTCCATACCAGGCAATTCCTGTTTTGCCATTTCCCGCATCTCTTCATCATCTGCATTTAATACTTCTTTATTAAACGCAATATTATCCTGCAGCTTTACATATTCTTTACGGGCATTTACAATTTTTTCCAGGCTTCGGTATTCCTTACTTAAAGTACTATATCGTTTGTTATCACTTACAATTTCAGGATTGGTAAGCGCCACGCCCAGGTCATCAAATTTTGCTTTTATAGCATCTAGTTTGTCAAGCATGTCATTATTTTTTTAACCATTCGTGAGCGCAATTCAACTTTTATTGCCCGCCCGATGAACCTTTTTATTTTTGATAAATATCTCCGCCATTTGGACGAGTGTCTCCCCGATATTTATTGGAACCTTTGTACTGTATATCTTTAGCAGTAATTTTTAAACACTAAAGAGCGGCAAAATTACGAATATCAGCTATGGCAGCATACAGAAAATTCAATGCAACAAAATTGTTTTCAGGAACTGAAATGTTCTTTAATGATAAAGTGCTTGTTTGCCATCCTGATGGAACGATAGAAAATATAATAAACCTGCAGGACGCCGGCGATGATGTTGAATATTTTCCAGGTTTGATTTGTCCCGGATTTATTAACGCACATTGCCATCTTGATTTAAGCCATTTGCAAAATGAAATTCCTGAAGGAACAGGGCTTGTTGATTTTGTGCAGCAGGTCATGAGCAAAAAAAATGATAAAACAGCCGTGGAGAAATTGATTGCGATGGAAGCTGCTGCAAATGAATTGTCCGGTTCCGGAACCGTAGCCGTGGGAGATATTTGCAATGGTGAAGAATCGATTGCAATAAAAATAAATAGCCCCATCGCCTGGAAAAATTTTGTGGAGATTAGTGGTTTTGTAAATGCTACAGCGGCACAAAGGCTTGAGCCAGGGTTAGAGACAATTAATAGTTTTAAAGCAAAAGGCCTCAATGCTCAATTGGTTCCGCATTCACCTTATTCAGTATCTAAGACGCTTTTTAAACGGATAAATGAAGAAACCGCCGGTGGAATTGTGACCATACATAACCAGGAAGCTGTGGCAGAAAATGGATTGTATAAAAATAAAACCGGCGGCATGTTGCGACTTTATGAAAACCTTGGTATTGATATTTCGGGGTTTGAAGCAACAGGTACAACAAGCATAAAATCATGGCTTCCCTATTTCACTCGCCAGCAATCCATCATATCTGTGCACAATAGCTTCAGCAGTGAAGAAGATATTCAATTTGCAAAAAATTATGCTGTTGCAAATCTCAGGTCTATTCATTTTTGTATTTGTATAAATGCAAATCTTTATATCGAGAATCAATTGCCCCCAATAAATATGCTTATGGCACAGGGTTGTGATCTGATTATTGGCACAGATAGCTATGCAAGCAACCATCACCTGAATGTGTGGCAGGAAATTAAAAACATTCAAGATCATTTTTCTCAAATTCCATTGGTGACTATTTTAAAATGGGCAACCATTAATGGTGCCCGGGCTTTAGACATGGAAGATAAGCTTGGAAGTTTTGAGCGGGGAAAAACTCCAGGCATCGTTCACATTTACAAAGACGAGGTGACAAGGATTTTATAAAATGTCGTTGAAGCGAAACAGAACTACCCTAATAATTCATAGAGGATTCTCAATGTTTTCATCTGACCAAAATCTGCGATATGCAAGGCGTAAAATTCCTGGTAACGTTGCAATAAATTCCTTCTCTTTAGTTGGTTAAGTTTTATATGGGATAGCTCCTGTGGATGTAAAGTTTTTAGTAATTCTGCAGTTATGAGCAACTCATCGCCTGCCAGGTAATGACTATGGCCAGGTTGAATATTCGTAAAATTTCCTTCAGCCATATCTAAATAAATTTCAGAAGATGGAGAAAGATTTTTTAAATTATCCGTCAATTTTAATCCAAGGAACTGTGTTAGATGAACTGAAAAAAATAAAGGAAAATTGGCGGCGACGGTATTTGTGGCATCATCTAAATGCTGGAATGCATCTTCACAAAAATAAAAAAGATCGGGATTATTTTCGGGTTGTTTAAGGGCCTTATATAACAGCTCTACCATATAAAGTGCAATGCTGTTTTTTATAACATCGCTATAAATATGCTGGTAAATAAAAGACCAGTTGCATTCTTTAATGCGATGCATGGTCTTTAGATCGTTATGATAAACTTCCATGTCTAATAATGCAGCAGGCTGAAACATGGCTGCTTTGCTGCTGCCCTTTTTTATAGCCCTGGCACCATTTTGCAGGTAAGTCTGCACACCAAAAAGTTCTGTGAAAACAGTAACGATAAGGCTGGTCTCGCCATAGCGAATGCTTCGTAATACAATACCTTTTGTTTTAAATGTGGATGGCAATGTGATGTTTTATAATGCTGAACCATTTGCTGTGATTCCAATAAGCATAGCTGTATAGCCTTTTATGGTAAAGTTATGCTTTGACTGCCCTTTAATATCTCCCCGGTCGGTATAAACGACTATTGCAGCTCCTGTGCCGCCAGTATTACCAAAGAATGGTGAGGGAAATGCTTTTATCAGAATTACATCTTCTATTGGTATTGAATAAAAAGTTGATGCATCTACTTTCATTTCATCCATATAAAAAAGTACCATATCACTGCGCCAGCTAAAAATTTCCTGGCCATCAAAACCCCGCCTTGATTGTAATCCAGGTATTTTCCTTTTTATATATTGCAATAAACTATTGCTATATCGGGCATTTTCGTCTTCTCTTACCACTATGATCTTTTCATTGATATCATTGAACATTGGGGAAGTATATCGTTTATTTATTTTTTCGGCAGATGTTGCTTTGCTGCTTGAAAGTATCACCGCAGGTAATAACGAGTAAGCATCCATAAACAATGAGTCAAGATTAAATTGCAGAACGGGCCTGTTTGTTTTTTCTCCAATGTAAAATTCTTTCATAACCCTGGCAGAGGGAAGGAATGCGGAATCGAGTTCTGTCTTTATAACTATATCAAGGTCTTCGGGGTTCAGTTTGGCAGAAAATAATAGCCTTGCTTCATCTTCAAACAATAAATTATTGTATACAAAATCACCTTTGGCTGATACCGGGATGTTACTTACAATACCATCGCCACTACCTGCAAGTAATGTTGCGTGCAATTGTTTTATCCCGGCAGGCTTTTTTACCTGTCCTTTCAATTTAAAAAAATTATCTCTTGCTGCAAAATACATTTGATAGTTACCTGCCGCCATGCCTTTTGGTAAAATAATGCCGGGCTGAGCATTGCCCTTCAGCAAGGGCCATCGCATGTTCCAGACATAGCCTTTATCATTTATCATTACTAAAAATGCAGAGGCTGCGGGTATAAGTTTATTATTTACGGTGTAATTAATTTCAGCCCAGAGTGTATCGCCAGGGGCTGGGTGGCCATTGCTCAGATCCACAGATAAAATGTTGTCCTGCGCTTGTATCTGGCAAGTAAACAAAAGGCCTAACATGAATTGGAAAATAAGCTTCATGCGGAAGTTGCTGCGTTTTTAAATGTACCTAAATATAGGAAATTGAATATGCTTTATGTCCATCACAATTTAAAATAAACTTTCTTTGCAAAGTTTTAAACTTATTAATTTATGTGGCAACGATTGGGAAAAATAGTAGTACAAAACCGATTGATCTTATTACTGGTATTATGCTGCCTAACCATTGTGATGGGTTATTATGCAAGTAAAGTTACTCTTAGTTATGAGTTTTCAAAAGCAATCCCAACAGATAATCCTAAGTACAAGGATTATATGGCTTTTAAACAAAAATTCGGTGATGATGGAAATCTCTTAGTAATAGGAATTCAAACAGATAGTCTTTTCACAACAAAAAATTTCAGCCTTTATCAAAAGCTGGAACAAGATTTAAAACAAGACAAATATGTAGAAGATATTTTAAGTATTCCAGGTGCGATCAACCTTGTAAAAGACTCTTTAACAGAAAAGCTTTCTACTAATAAAATATTCCCGGCTGCCATTACAAGCCAGGAAGCATTAGATTCTTTTAAAAATATTTTTTTAAATCTTCCTTTTTATAACCAACGATTATATAATGGCGAAACCCATAGTTATTTAATGGGTGTTCGCATTAATAAAGACGTGCTGAACACACCCGGAAGAACTGCTATAATTCAAAGTATAAAAAACAAGCTTGTTGACTTTGAACAGCAGAGCGGCACTGAAACACATGTGAGCGGCCTTCCCCTTATCCGCACTGAACTTGCAGACCGGATTCAAAAGGAAATGAGATTATTTTTAATCATTTCAGTTTTATTAAGCGCTTTAATTCTTTTGCTGCTTTTCAGGTCATTCCGCACTATGTTGCTTTCACTTGCTGTTGTGTTGGTTGGCGTTGTATGGACGGTGGGAATCATTTATTTATGCGGCTACAAGATCACGTTACTTACTGCACTTATTCCTTCGCTAGTTGTTGTAATTGGCATACCAAATTGTATTTATTTTTTAAACAAATATCATAGTACCTATATAGCTTCCCGAAATAAGAATGAAGCATTGATCACGATGGTTAGTAAAATGGGTATTGTAACATTGTTCTGCAATATTGCAGCAGCTATTGGCTTTGCTGTTTTTGCATTTACCAAAAGTGCTATATTAAAAGAGTTTGGAGTGGTAGCCGGCCTTAGCATTATGGTGATCTTTGTTATTTCATTTATTATGCTGCCCGCCATCCTTAGCTATCTTTCTGTACCAAGGCCTGCTGAATTAAAATACCTTGATGGCAAATGGACCACAGCTTTGCTGATAAAAATGGAAACCTGGGTTTTTCTCCATAAGAGGACCGTGATAACATTTACCATAATCATTTTGCTTTTTTCTATTGCAGGAATGCTTCGGTTAAAATCCGTAGCATACATCGTTGACGATCTGCCACGTACTGATGTTATTTACAAGGACCTTAAGTTTTTTGAAAAAAACTTTAAAGGAGTAATGCCCCTTGAAATTGTGGTTGACACCAAAAAAAGGTATGGCCTCAGCGGAATGAAAGCCCTGGCAGTTTTTGAAAAGGTAGATTCATTAGCGAGTTTCATAGCTGCACAACCACAAATGAACAAACCTTTTAGTGTTGCTGAAGGATTAAAGTTTGCAAAGCAGGCCTTTTATGAAGGGGACAGTAGTAATTATGTTTTACCAAACGCATTTGACGGAGCTTTTGTGGGTGAATACCTGCGGCCAGGTAAGGAAGGTAAAGATTCAAATAACAATTTTACAAAGATGCTGCGCTCTTTCATGGATACAAATAAGCAGGCAACCCGGATAAGTGTAAGCATGGCAGATGTTGGAACTGTTGAATTGCCTATGCTCTTAGATAAAGTTCAGAAAAGGGCAGATCAGTTGTTTGATAGTAGTTATAAAGTTACACTGACTGGAACAAGCATAAGTTTCCTGGAAGGAAGTAAGTTCATCATCAACGGCTTGAAGGAAAGTATATTCTGGGCATTTTTGCTCATTGCATTATGCATGCTCTACCTGTTCAAATCTTTTCGTATTTTAATATGTTCGCTAATACCTAATATAATCCCACTTGTTATCACAGCTGGTATAATGGGCTGGGCAGGGGTTCCGCTAAAACCCAGTACTGTATTGGTCTTTAGCGTGGCATTAGGTATTGCCATAGATATTACCATTCGATTTTTGGTAAATTATAAACAGGTTTTGCCGGAAAATAAAACGCAGTCAGATGCTGTAAAGAATACTTTAAAGCAAACTGGTTTAAGCATCATCTATACCTCGCTAGTGCTTACGGCGGGCTTCATTATCTTTTGTGCAAGCAGTTTTGGTGGAACCTTTGCTCTGGGTTGGCTGACTTCTATCACTTTATTTACGGCTACTTTTACAAACCTGGTTTTATTGCCGGTCCTTTTACTATGGCTTAAACCAATGGGGATTTCGACGAAAAAGAATTAATGATGTTAAGTGGTTGTAAATGCAGCATCGGGGATAATTTTCTTGCCTAACAAATCATTAATGTTATTTTATCTGGCCTATATTTGCCACCATAAATAAAAACTGCAAATGAGAAAAATTATAATGACCTTATCGGTTGTATTCGCATTCGTGCTATCAGCAGCTGCACAAGACCGTGTTATAAGCGGCCGGGTGACAAACGACAAAGAAGCACCAATAGAAGGTGTATCCGTTACAAGTTCCGATGGGAAAGGCGGCACCCAAACAGATAAGAATGGTAATTATAGCCTCACCGTTTCTGCTACAACAAAATCATTGCTTTTCAGTTATGTAAATTTTGAAACTGCCACAAGAACTATTGGCAGGGCAACCTCTATAAGTGTAACACTTATTTCATCTGATGTAAGAATGGAAGAAGTTGTTGTTGTTGGATATGGTGTTCAGCAAAGAAGAGCATTCACGGGTTCTACATCGAAGGTGGATACAAAAGAATTTGCGCAGCTGATAACCCCATCTATTGATAAGCAACTTGCAGGACGTGCAGCTGGTGTGAATGTGAATAATGCGGGTGGATCGGTAAATACGCCTGCCAGGATACGTATCAGAGGAACAAATTCATTAACCCAGGGAAGATCGCCTTTAATCATTGTCGATGGAACTCCTATCACCACCGGTAATCTTGCTTTAGCTACTAATTCCAATGCTTTGGGTGATATTAATCCAAATGATATTGAAACCATTGATGTCTTAAAAGATGGTGCTTCGACTGCTATTTATGGGTCTGCTGCTGCAAATGGGGTAATTCAAATTACTACTAAAAAGGGATCAAAAGGAAGGCTGAATGTAAACTACGATGCTACAATTGGCTACAGTAGCCCGCAACAACGGTTTGATGTACTTAATGCTGCAGAATTTGTAAGTGTAGCTAATCAAAAATTCATTAATGCTGGTCAGTTACCACAGGCCAGGCTTGATCCACTGGGTGTCAATACAAACTGGCAGAATAATGTGTTAGTAAACAATGCATTTTCCACTAGCCATACTCTTTCTTTTTCAGGTGGAACAGATAAATCAACTTTTTATACTTCAATAAACTATGCTGATTCCAGGGGTATTGTTCGTACGAATAGGAATAAAGCATATAGGTTGAGGTCTAATGCAGAAACACAGGTGAACAAATGGCTTAAGCTGAGTAATAACCTGGCCGTTTCCAGGCAATTGGATAATGATCAGAATAATGGATCTAACGCATTGAGTGGATCAATTGTAGGAGCTATCAGGGCTCTACCTAATGTAGAGATTTACAATAAAAATACTGCTACGGGGTATAATATTACCGGTAACTCACTTGGCCAGGGATCAAACTTCCGTACTATTGATGACAACTATACTAATATCGCCTTTGTGTTGGATAAGAATCGTTTTGAATCGGATAAATATAGGGTTCTGGATAATATTTTCCTAGAACTTAGTTTGGTAAAAGGATTAAAATTTCATAGCCAGTTAGGTGTTGATTATTTTAGCGATAATAGTCTCCAGATTAATGATCCAAGGCATGGCGACGGTTTTTCTTCCAATGGAATAATTTTCCAGGGAGACCAAACTATCCTGAGTACGCAAATTCAGAATTACCTGAATTATACTTTTTCACTAAAGGGTCACAATTTCTTTTTAACAGCTGGTCATGAATTAAGTCAGTCTACTACAAGGGTTTTTACGGGTCAGGGAGTTAATATTGCTGATCTTTTCTATCTGAAGGAAAATATTATTACCAATACGGCAGTTACACCAAGCATAAGCGGGACTTACGATAAGACTGCAAACGAATCGTATTTTGGCAGGATTAATTATGATTATAAAGGAAGGTTTTTTGCACAGGCATCAATGAGAACAGATGGTCAATCTTCCCTCGCTGCTGGTAAAAAATACGGGAATTTCCCTGGCTTCTCTATAGGGTGGAGGCCACTACAAGAAAACTTTTGGAAGCAAAACGCTTTCCTGAATAACAATATATCTGATCTAAAACTGAAAGCATCTTATGCCAGGGTTGGTAACCCTGTAACAGGTTACAGGTATCTAAGCACTTATGGTACCAGGCCTTATGGTAACTTGCCAGGTATAGCTGCCTCCAGGATTGGAAGACCTGAACTACAATGGGAAAGAAGCATAAAATATGATTACGGTATTGAAATAGGATTCTTAAAAAACAGGTTGAATTTAACCGTTGACTACTTTAAGAATAATGTAGACAAATTAATACAGGATGTACCAGTTCCATTCAGTATGGGAATACCTCTAAACTTGATCTCACAGAATATTGGTAAAATACATAACCGTGGTGTTGAGCTTAGCGTGAATGCCACGCCTGTTCATAGTAAAGAGTTTGAATGGAATATCAACTTTAATTATAGTCATATCGTTAATAAGATTGATGAGTTATACAGTGTTGCTGGTGTTGATGTAAAATCAATTGTCGGAAGAACAAATTATAATATCGATAGCATAGGTGAATCCATTGCATCTATTTACGGTTATCGTTTTGCGGGTGTAAATACCGCTAATGGAAATCCTGTTTATTATAATGCACAAAACAGGCTTGTTCAAAGAAATGTATCAAATGGTACTTATTATTTTGCGACATCTCTCAGTGACCCTACTTTAGGAGCAATAACAACGCTCTCCCAGGCTGACAAAGCAATTTTGGGTAGTGCTCAGCCGACATATTATGGAGGTTTCACCAACAGTTTCAACTATAAGAATTTTGGCTTAGAAGTTTTCTTCAGGTTCCAGGGAGGAAATAAAATTGTAAACATAACCCGCCAGGAAATTTTATTAAATCAAAAATTTGCCAATGGCGGCAGGGAACTATTAAATTCCTGGAATACACCAGGCCAGGTAACAAATGTTCCTAAGTTGTGGTATGGCAATGACGCTATAGTGAATCAAAATGGTGAAGCTATATCCCGCTTTGTTGAAGATGGTAAATTCTTAAGGTTACAAAATATTGTATTCACATATGCTGTTAATAATACCCAGCTACAAAACCGAACCAACAATCATATTAAAAGCCTAAGATTCTTTGTACAGGCCCAAAACGTAGCTGTTTGGACAAAATACAGGGGCATTGATCCGGAAGCATTTTCCGAAGATGGACAGGACAACAGTATTTCTCCACCAGTAAGAAATATTTCAGTAGGATTTAATCTAGGCTTATAAAATAATTAATAAAATACATTATGAAATACGTATATAAAATTTTGTCGGCTATATTAGTCATTTTAGTTTTTGCCGGCTGTTCAAAAAAATTAGATACAGCACCTTTTAGCCAAGTTGAGTCAGCTACTGCTTATGCCACCCCAGAACGCTGCCTGCTTTCATTGATTGGGGTTTATGATGCCGCACAAAGCGGCGTTTACGATCCTTTAAATGGCGGTGCCACTGCTGTTAGAGGCTATCCTTTTGGAGCCGCAGCCCTTGAGCAGGAAGATATGCGTGGAGAAGATATGGTTAATGTAGCTACATTTTTCCAGGTTACTTATATCAGTACTTACACTCCTGTAAGCCCAAATAATGTTAATATGTGGAAGGAATTGTATGCATTGATCAATAAAGCCAATCTTGCTATTGACGGCTTTCGGACTGCAGCCAGAGCAGGCATATTGACTGCTCCTGTTGCAAGACAGTACGAGGCTGAATGTCGTTTTCTCCGGGCCATGGCACATCATGAATTGGTCATTCATTTTGCGAAACCTTATGCAGATAACTCTGGTGCTACTATAGGTGTCCCTTACCGTGATTTTGCTATTCAACTACCCGCTTCTGTAGAAGAAGCGAAACTAAAACCACGGGATAGTGTCCGGGTTGTATATCAAAAAATGGTGGTTGATTTGGATTCAGCCGAAATTAATTTACCGGCTACGCTAGGAACGGGTGGTATCAGTACCTATCGTGCAACCAAGGCGGCAGCAATTGCTTTAAAAATGCGCATAAAATTACATATGGCCGATTGGGCAGGAGTGATTACTGAAGGCAATAAATTAATTCCTGCTACTGCAGACCCACTTAATTTCACCTCTATTGTTAGTCCTGTAGGCGGATGGAAATTAACTGCCACACCTAACGGCCCATTTGTTGGATTTGGCTTTGGCTCATCTGAAAGTATTTTTTCTATAAAAAATGATCCTTTGGATAATCCCCAAACAAATGCATCATTGGCAAGAATGTATGGCCAGAATTTAAACGGTGGGCGTGGCCTTGTTTCAATCAGCCCAATCATTTGGAATGCACCTGAGTGGACTTGCACCGACAGGCGAAGAACACTTTTATATATCAATGGTCCGGACAATTCAAACAATCAAAATAAGTTTACTACGAAATATACTGATGTAGTAGACCAGAGTGACTGGACACCTTGTATACGTTATGCGGAAGTTTTACTTACACAATCAGAAGCAGAAGCTCGTAACAATGCAACTGTATCTTCAAGGGCGATAACATTATTAAATGCGGTAAGAAACAGGTCGATTGTTGATTCGGTTACTAACCAATATACAGTTGCATCATTACCTACAAAAATTGCTTTGTTAAATGCTATTTTAAAGGAAAGGCGCATTGAATTTCTGGCAGAAGGAAAACGCTGGGGTGATATTCACAGGCTTGTGTTAGATCCCAATTTTTCAACAGGTGGTGTGCCGGATAAAATGGCTAATGGATTTGCAAACCTTGGTGCTTTTGTTTGTGGTGGCGCTGTTCCAGCCACAGGAGTTCCGGCAATACCGTATGCAGATTATCGCTTCCTATGGCCGATACCACAACAGGAAAGAAACACAAATCCAATCATCATACAAAATCCGGGTTATTAATAAAAAAACTTCATCATCATGATTAAAAAGATTTTAATTTTTTCATTTGGTACTATACTTCTTTTCTCTGCATGTACAAAGGAGAAAAATTTAACGGGGCCCAGTGACAAAACTTATGCCTCTGTTTCCATCACTAATGCTAATGCAAGTGGTAAAATAGTTGATGCATTTATTGACCAGGTTAAAATAAATAATGCCAGCACCATCGCCGCCAATGGAACCATAACCGGAACTTATATTGGTATAACTCCTGGAACACATAATATACTAGTTAGGGATATTTCTACTGTAATTCCAGCAATAGACTATTTGAATAGTTCTATTACCGTAGCTGGTGGTAATGCATATTCTTATTTTATTTATGATACGTTAACGGCAGGAAAATTCAAGGGGATTTTATTGAATTCTGACAGGATCATAAATTATAATACAACCAATACTAATGTTCGCTTTTTAAATTTATCTCCGAAAAGTCCTTTGCTTGATTTTATTTTAGTGAGAAGAGAAGCAGCAATAAATAAAGATAGCGTTGTGCTTTATTCGAGCGTTCCATACCTTGGTAATGTTGCCACTCCTGATATAACTGCGCTATCTGCTTTTAAGCCAGTATTGGGAAATGCTGCTGCTGGCGCAACAGCACCTACGTCCGGCGTTACTGATTATATTGCAAGGGTAAAGCTTGCAGGAACTAACACAGTAGTTGCCAGCACGCTTGTTATAACGCTAATACCTGGTCGCAATTATACTTTTTTTGCAAGGGGTATTTACCCTGCGGTAATTATCACTACGCTTCTGAGTAATTAATTTAAATTCTAAAACATAAAAAAATCCCGGAGTTACAAACTCCGGGATTTTTATTTTATAAAAATTTTTTCTACTTCAATACTTCTGCAAGTTTCTGATCCAATGCTTCTGCCCTTAATTCGGTAGCGATAATTTTCCCTTGTGGATCAATAAGCAGATTGTAAGGAATGCCGTTAAATCCAAATAAACTTACCGATGCACTGTTCCATTTTTTGAGATCACTTATTTGTGTCCAGGTAAGGTTATCATCTTTTATTGCTTTAAGCCAGGCTTCTTTTTTATCATCCAGCGATACACCCAGCACTGTAAAATTTTTGCTTTTGTATTTGTTATAAGCTGCAACTACATTTGGATTTTCGCCACGGCAGGGGGCACACCAGCTTGCCCAAAAATCAACTAACACATATTTTCCCTTCAACTGGCTAAGAGAGAACGGCTTTTCATTTACATCATTCATCGTAAAATCGGGTGCTGATGTTCCTATTCCTGGTTTGCCCGCCTGGGCTGCTGATGCCTGCGCCTGTTGGGTTTTCATTTGATTGAACCTCGTTATCATAGCACCCACTTGCTGGTGCTGGGGGAAACGGGTTGCAAGATTGCCGACAATTTTTCCAAGTAAGGCTGGGTCCGCATCATTAGCATAGCCAAGAGCAAACATTGCCAAGACAGGGTGTGTAGTAGTATCAGCAAAGGCTAATACATAATTTGTAAAACTGGTTCTCATTTCAGTTGACACAATGGTTTCAGCAGCTACAGCACTATCATTATTTTTTGTAGTTTTTAAGGCTTCTAATTTAGCTGTTTCGTCATTCAACAGTTTGCCTTTAGATTCCAGATTTCCTAAAAAACTGGTGAGCGTTTTATTTGCAGGGCTTGAAAAGGACGGCCCTGTTAGGCTTGCATCTTTTATGTCTGCATGGAAATCAATATTGGCAGCATCATTTATAAAAATGAAACCACTATTTTGCTTTTCAAGTCTTAGCCTGTACATTCCTTCCTCAGGCGCCACAGCATGAACTGTAAATTTTCCATTTACGATTTCAGCCGTATCTAATACTTCCGGCTGGCTATTATTAAAATACAATTGTTCCAGGAAAACCTTCTGATTTTCAATATTTTTTATTTCAGCATTTATTTTAAAGCTTCCTTTTTCTTCCGGGTTGTTTTTACAGGAAAAAAATATTAAGGACAGTATGACAAATGCCAGGTAATTCTTCATGTGCATATTTTATTTTTTATCAAGTGATGATTATTGTGTGTTTAATTTTTCAGTTAATAATTTCGTGGCGATTTGCATGTCAGCTTTCCCTTTACTTCTTTTTTTTACTTCTCCTGCAAATAAACCAATCAGGTTTTTTTTACCAGCTTTGTAGGCAAGCACTTGCGGGGCAAGATCATTTAATACTTCATCAATCCAATTTTCTATAGATGTCTCATCGGCTTCCTGTAATAAATTTAAAGCTTCAGCAACATTCATCACATCTTTTGATGGATCTTTTAATAATTCATTCAATACTTTTCCTGAAGCATTGCTAAAACTTACCTTTCCCGTTTCTACAAGTGTAATTAGCGATAGAATCTTTTCTGTTGTTAATGGAAAATCCTTTAGGTCCAATGTTTCGTTGTTGCAATAAGATCTAAAAGGGCCTAGCATCCAGTTTGCCACAGCTTTGTAGTGATTTGTATTTTCAATAATATTTTCGAAAAAATCTGAATCATCCCGGTCACTACATATAACCCTGGCATCATAACTACTCAACTTGTATTTTTCCTGGTAAAGTTTTTCCCTTTCCTGTGGCAGAATAATCATTAATGATTTTATATTATCGATATAAGATTTGCTGATAGTAAATAAGGGCAGATCAGGCTCCGGGAAATAGCGGTAATCTTCAGCTTCTTCTTTATTCCTTAATGCAAAAGTTGAATTGTTGTCAGCATTGTAGCTGCGGGTTTGCTGAATAATCACTTCGTTATTTTCCAGTATTGAGATTAATCTTTCTGCTTCTATTTCAATCGCTCTTTTCACATTCCGGATGCTATTTAGATTTTTTACTTCTACACGTGTACCAAGTTTTTTTTCTCCTCTAAGTCTTACAGAAATGTTTGCATCACAGCGCATGCTACCTTCTTCCATATTGCCATCGCATACGTCCAGCCAGCGAAGCAGTCTTCTAAGTTCAGTTAGAAAAAAATAAGCTTCCTCGGCACTGTTTATTTCCGGTTCTGTCACAATTTCAAGAAGGCCTACACCGGCCCTGTTCAGGTCTATGCAGGAATAATTTTCATCCAGGTCATGAATACTTTTACCTGCATCTTCTTCTATATGTATCCTATTCAGGTTTATGTTTTTTTCATGCCCATCAACGGAAATGCCAACAGATCCACCAAGGCAAACAGGAGAGCTGTGCTGGCTTACCTGGTAGCCTTTTGGCAAGTCAGGATAAAAATAATTTTTTCGTGCGAAGTAATGTTCTGCAGCTATTTCACAGTTAAGGGCAATACCCAGTTTGATCGCTAATTCTATAACTTTTTCATTCAAGACAGGTAAAGTGCCGGGATGAGCAAGTGATATTGGGCTTACATGAGCATTAGGTTCGGCACCAAAGGCAGCGGAGTCAGCACAAAAAAGTTTGCTTTTAGTGAGCAATTGAGCATGTACTTCCAGGCCTATCACTATTTCATATTTGCTACTCATATCAGCGGTAAAAATAACCAATTTACAACAGGTGTAATGGCGGCTTTTCATAAAAAAACTGCTCCGTAAAAGGAGCAGCTTTCTTTATGAAAATGCTTTTCAATGGCTTATAATGATGCAGTTTTCAATTTTTTAGGAAACTTAAGTTCAAAGTTCATTTCTATATTATTCCTTTTTGCCTTTACGGGATAAGAAGGCTTTGCGCTGTTAGCTTCCAATGCGGTTCTCGCTTCATCTGTATTACTGATCTTGTTTTCACCAATCTGCACAATGAGATCGCCCTCTTTCAACCCGGCTTTTGCAGCAGCAGAACTATCTTCTACATCCAGCACTTTTACACCATTGCCTTCATCTGTGTCCTGTATTTTTAATCCAAGTTTTTGTTTGCGGGAAAAAGTTGGACTATAAAAACCTTCCAGATTTTTTTCAAATTGCTCCATATGCATGTCAGGCATTGCAGGCATGGGTGGCATGTGTGGCATGCTGAAAGATTTATAATTACCATCTGGTGTGGTAAACGAAAAACTTTGTCCTTCCCTTAACTGTAAAGTTGCCTTTGCCGATTTCTCTTTTTTACCCCGGAGGTAAGAGATTTTTACTTCTTCTTTTTCCTTCTTCGCATTTACTGCATCAAACAGATCTTGTGACCCAGTGATTTTTTTATCGCCCAGTTTTGTAATGATATCGTCTTTTTCAAGGCCAGCCTTTTCTGCCGGACTGCCTTTTACGACGTCAGTTATTTTTGCGCCGGCGTCATCTTTCTCCGTACTCACACCCAGGTAAGGTTTATTGGCTCCATTACCCCAGGTCATGTTTGCCAGTTCCCTGTTTCCGTCCCGAAGCCTAAAAGTATTTCCGTCTCTTACTAATACTTTCCTGTTGTTAATGGTTATTTCATCGTCTTTAAATTCCACTATAGGTTTCCCGTTTATAGTAATCTTGTCGCCATTGATCTGGATATTCAGGTTTACATCTTTGCTTCCTTTTTTTCGGATGATGATCTCCTGTGATTCTCTGTTTGTTTTATCCTTATCCTCTATTGTAATTTCCTGCGCCATCGCTTTGTAAGAAAAACCAGCGATGAGCCAGGTAAGGATGGAAAAAATGATCTTGTTCATGTCTATTATTTTTATGTACGAAAAATTTAGTACATCAAAACTAAGGTGAATATTTCATTTACGAAACATTTCGGAAATATTTATTTTTATTTAACAACTGAAGCAAGGAATGCTACTGATCTATAAACTTTAACCGGGCAATTATCTATGATATCGCTTTTGTCATATTGCATTCCTATCTTTTCTAGTACTTTTTGGGACGCAATATTTTCAAGATGAGCCTTTCCCACAATAGTGGAAAGATTAAGTTTTGTTTGTGCTAGGTTTAAACTGGCGGAAGCAGATTCGGTTGCATATCCATTTCCCCAATATTTTTTAAAGAACCTATATCCCAGATCTATTTCCTCATTTTCTTCCAGGTACTTCAAGCCACACCAACCAATGAATTCCTGAGTTTGTTTTAGATGAACTGCCCATCTACCTAGATTGCGTAGATATTGTGGTAGAATGATATCCTGTAAGATGGCTGTGGCTTCCTCCGCTGACTTCAATGGTAACTCGTGTATATATTTCAACACTTCTGGATCACTATTCAGATCAAGTAATAATTTGCTATCATTTAATGTGAAGCGCCTTAAAAACAATCTGTCTGTTTCCAGGATCGTGTCCATCTCAATGGATTAATTTTTTTACGTTTTCTATCAATGATGCAAATTGAGATACATCCTGTCCTCCAGCAGTGGCAAGTGTTTTTTGTCCTCCTCCTCCGCCTTTTATCAAGGGGCTTACAATTTCTTTAATTATTTTTCCTGCATCCAGGTTTTTGGCTACACATACTGTCTCACTTATTCCAATAGCCACAAAAGCTTTGCCTGCAATATTGCTGCATAACACAACCACGTGGTCGTGCAGGTGATTTTTAAAATCGAAGCATAGTTTCTTCAATGCATCAGGATTACTTACTTCTATTACCTGGCCTATAAAAGAAACATTGTGAATGATCTCGTCTTTTTGCATCAGGTCATTGCGTATTCCCACAAGCTGTCTTGCTTCCAGGGATTCTATTCTTTTATGTAGTTGTGTATTTTCAATAAGTAAATTTTCAATTGCCTTAATGGGTTCAGGGGGATTCTTCAAAGCTTCCTTTATTGTATTCAGTTGTGCTAATTGCTCTGAGATAAAATTTTCAACAGCCTTACCGCTAATGGCTTCAATCCTTCTTACACCAGAAGCCACGGCCGTTTCATGTTTTATTTTGAATAGACCAATTTCGCCCGTACTTCCCACATGCGTGCCGCCACATAATTCTATCGAGTAAACAGGGTCCATGATAACCACACGAACAATTTCTCCATATTTTTCACCAAACAAGGCCATGGCACCCATATTTGTCGCCTCATTTTTATTCATGTTATGAATTATCACGGGAACATTCTCTCTTATTTTTTCATTCACTAATTTTTCTACGGCTGCAATTTCATCTGTAGTCATTTTTGCAAAATGAGAAAAATCAAAACGAGTGTGTTCGGGATTTACAAGACTTCCTTTTTGGGCGACATGTTTTCCTAAAACCTCCCTCAATGCCGCATGCATCAAATGTGTTACCGAATGATGAATAGTGATATGCTTTCTTCTTACTGCATCGACAACAGCAGTTACATTTGCTTCCAGGTCAGCGGGCATCTTTTCAGCAAATTGTATAATGAGATCATTTTCTTTTTTGGTATCTGTGATATTGATCCGTTCTTCACCAAATTGTAAATAACCGGTATCGCCCACCTGGCCACCACTTTCAGCATAGAAAGGCGTTTCTTCCAGTACCAATTGATATTGTTCTTTGCCCTTGCCACTTACCTTACGATACCTGAGTAATCTAGTATAGGTTTCAAGGTTTTCGTATCCTTTGAAAACAGGGTTGTTCCCTTCATGAACTGTTTGCCAGTCTTCCCTGTCCAGTGCTGTTGCGGCACGGCTACGATTTTTTTGTTGCAGCATTTCTTTTTCAAAACCCGGTTCATCTACCTCCATATTATTTTCCTGCGCTATCAAACGAGTCAGGTCTATCGGGAATCCAAACGTGTCATATAATTCAAATGCTTCACTTCCTTGTATGAGTTTTGTTTCAGCTTCGTTCTTTAATATTTCATCCATTTTTTTCAGGCCCTTGTCAAGCGTTCTTAAAAAGCCTTCTTCTTCTTCTTTAATAACCTTGCTTACAAATTCCTGCTGACTTTTCAGTTCGGGAAATACATTTTCAAATTGTGTTGCGATTACGGGGAGTAGCTGATGTAAAAGCGGTTTCTTATAATCTAAATAAGAATAATAATAGCGAACAGCCCTGCGTAATATACGGCGTATAACGTAGCCTGCGCCGGTATTCGATGGCAATTGCCCATCTGCAATAGTAAAACTAATAGCCCTGATATGATCAGCAATTACCCGAAATGAAATACTCTCTTTATCATCTCCCGAAATATATTTTTTGCCTACTATCTTTTCTGTTGCTGCAATAGTGCCTGTAAAAATATCAGTATCGTAATTGCTTTGTTTATTTTGAATAACCCTTGTCAGGCGTTCAAATCCCATACCTGTATCCACATGCTTATTTGGCAATGATTCCAGGCTTCCATCTTTTTTGCGGTTAAACTGGATGAATACATTGTTCCATATCTCGATCACTTGCGGATGATCGTTATTCACTAATGTTTTTCCATCAACAGATTTTCTTTCTTCATCGGTTCTGCAATCCACATGAATTTCGGTGCAGGGGCCACAAGGACCGGTATCACCCATCTCCCAAAAATTATCTTTTTTATTGCCATGCAAAATCCTGTCTTCGGCAATCACTTTTTTCCACTCATTCCACGCTTCTTCATCTTTTGGCAAGCCTTCTTTTTCATCGCCTTCAAAAATTGTTACATATAAATTATCTGCCGGGATCTTGTAAACATCTGTTAGCAACTCCCAGCTCCAGGCTATGGCTTCTTTTTTAAAATAATCTCCAAAACTCCAGTTTCCCAGCATTTCAAACATCGTATGATGGTAAGTATCCACACCTACTTCTTCCAGGTCATTGTGCTTGCCACTAACCCGCAAGCATTTTTGAGTATCTGCTATACGTGGCGATGGGGCGGTTTTATTTCCCAAAAAATAATCTTTAAACTGGTTCATGCCTGCATTGGTAAATAACAGCGTAGGATCATTTTTTACAACAATCGGGGCAGAGGGAACAATTTTATGTTGCTTTGAAATAAAAAAATCAATAAAAGCTTTTCGTATAGATGCACTATTCATCATGTGTCGGAATAATTGTTAAGTTTTTTTTTGAATTTTTACCTGTTATATTTGTGCGCCCTGACCGGGGCCGACAAAGGTAATGAAACTTGAAAGTCCCTCCTAACAAGTACACGCAGGCATTCAAGGGTTTGTAGTAAACATTTTTTTAACCAAACACTGTCTCATAGTTTAAATATACATTTTACTCTTGCTGGATTGATATGTGCCTTGTAGCACTTAGCTAAAGGCGGTAGTATGTACATTCAATTATGAAAAAAATAAAGTATTACTATAATACTCATACACTGCGGTATGAAAAGCTTGTAACTCCTCTTCGGGTAAAGTTGCTCAGGTTTTTTGGTTTTGTTTCTGCTTTACTTGTAAGTTCTGCCATCATCATATATTTATACAACCGGTTTTTACCACGCCCCACAGATATTGAAGCGAATCGGAAATACGAATTATTAAAAGACAGGTATTCACAGATAAGCCAAAAGGTTGTTACGCTCCAGGAACAAATGTCGGCGTTAGAAAAGCGGGACAATGAAGTATACCGTTCTATTTTTGAAGCCAATCCAATTCCTGATAGTGCCCGTGCAAAACTGGTAGAACAACAAAAGGAAATAGCCAAAGTAAATGTGATAGATGATGATGAGATAGGTAAAGAAATAGCGCTACAGTTAAATAACATCAACTCCAGGGTTGCTTTCCAGTTTGGCAGCTATGATGCTATTGCAAAACTTATAAAAAACCAGGATGCTAAACTGGCAAGTATACCAGCCATTCAGCCCGTAAGTAATAAACAACTAACGAGGATCGCAAGCGGCTTTGGAATGCGAATAGACCCTGTGTATGGAACACCCAAAATGCATAAGGGCCTTGACTTTACAGCGCCTCAAGGCACTCCTATTTATGCAACCGGCGATGGAGTAGTTTCTACAGCGGGTTATTCTGAAACTGGGTTTGGAAATCATGTAGAGATCAATCATGGTTATGGATATGAATCTCTTTATGGACATATGGTAAAAATAAAAGTCCGTAATGGGCAGCGGATAAAAAGGGGAGAAGTAGTAGGATGGGTAGGAAGTACAGGTAAAAGCACAGGCCCCCATTGCCATTACGAAGTGCATATAAATGGCCGTGAAGTAAACCCAGTTTATTTCTTTTATAATGATCTTAATGCCGAACAATTTGACCAGATATTAAAGATAGCGGCTACTGGAAGTGCAAAGAGTTTGGATTAACTTTATACCATGCCAATAAAACAAACCACATTCGACTTTGCAGAAGATGCTGAAACAAGCATCATAGTAAATGACCCAGTTATTGAGCAGGAGCTGGTTATTGAGATAGAGGAAAAAGAAGTTAAACCTGTTGAACAAACTGTAGAACCGACACTGCCCAAGAAATCAGTAAGAGGTCGGATGAAACTGAAAGATATGTCTGTGCATGCAGACCTGCTTGAAATTCCTACAGATGAAATTCTTTTCCAGAAAAGTTATTACAGCATTGGAAAGGTTGCAGAAATGTTCAAAGAAAACATTTCTCTTATCCGTTTTTGGGAGAATGAATTTGATATTTTAAAGCCTAAGAAAAACAGCAAAGGCGACCGGTTCTTCAGGCCGGAAGATGTGAAGAACCTGCAGTTAATTTATCACCTGCTGCGGGAAAAGAAATATACAATTGAAGGCGCAAAAGAATTTTTAAGGCGCAATAATAAAGCTGAAGCTCATTTTGCAGCAATAGAATCGCTGAAGCAGTTGAAGTTATTTTTACAGGAACTCAAAGCAAACTTGTAAGCCCGGGTGCATTATGTCGAGCAAATAATTCGCTAGCGGGACTTCTAATTATCCACCAATTTAAATTTAAAAAATGAAGCAACTTGTTTTGGTTATTTTTCTTTCTTGTTTATTAAATATGCTTTCAGCTCAAACGCCCTACACTTCCAATAAAGATCAAAAGCATGAAGGTGGGAAAATATTAAATGGCATAGTTACTAAATATGCGCTTACAAATGATACTAGTTTTACCTGGTATGCCAGCAACCAAAATGCTTACAAGCCGCAGGCCGCTTTTGTGAATAGTTTTGAAGCAGCAAAAGACAAATATCAGTTCGTGATCTTTGGTGGTACATGGTGTGAGGATACCCAGTTTATTTTACCAAAATTTTTTAAAATACAGGAACAAAGCGGTTTCCCGGACAAGAGCATAAGTTTTTTTGCTGTTGACAGGAGTAAACATACTATCGGGAATATTGACGCAGCATTTCATATTACAAACGTGCCCACCATCATTGTGATGAAAGATGGAGTAGAAGTGGGCAGGGTAGTAGAATATGGTAAGACTGGACAGTGGGATAAAGAACTAACTGATCTTCTTAAATAATTGGGTTTGGTTTTGCAGCGCCTGCATCAGCATCGGAATTAAAAATATTGATGCTGCCTGCTGAAGAAGAAAATATAATCTCTTGTTCTTCCATTATAGTTTTAATGTGCAGGTTCACATTTTGTTTAAGCTTGTTGTACTCACCCATTGTAAAAGGTATTGTAAAATATTCCAGGATTAGAGTGATCCCATTCTTGCTTATCTCGGATATGAATACGGACGACTTAATTATTTCTTTATTCTCGCCAAGCAATATCTCCTTTACTGCTTCCATAAAGGGCTGCAGTTTTTCTGAGCTTGTCGTTATGTCAAGTTCGAGTTTTATTTCTGCCCTTCGCTGGCTACGCATGGTATAATTGTCCACGATGCTGTCAACCATTTGCTTATTAGGTACGGTCACAAGTGTTTTATCTGTCGTTCTTATACGAGTGCTACGAAGGCCAATGCGTTCCACAGTACCCGTTACTGCGTTTACTTTTAAGGTATCACCTACATGAAAAGGTTTGTCAAAGAAGATCACGAATGAAGCAATGAGATTTTCCAAGCTTTCTTTTGCAGAGAGGGCAAGTGCCGCCCCGACAATGCTTAAGCCAGTAAGAAGCCTCCCGATATCCTGGTTAAATGCTGCTCTTAATAGTAATAAGATGCCGATAATAATTATAATAACCCGTAAAAAATCACGGAAAAAAACGACGAGCTGATCATCATTTTTATCTTTTGTTGCAGCCGTTTTTTCGCCAAGTAACAGCGCAATAAAGTTTATAAGGCTTAAGAGCAATCGTATAAAACTATAGATGATAATGCAGACTCCAGTTTTTTCTATGATGCCTTCCAGCGGATGTCCATAAATACTGAACTGCCAGGCACTTGGGTAACTTAGCTTATCTAATGCAAAAATGGAAATGATCACAGCTAGGAACCAACCTAGCGGTTTTACAATGAGTATAACGAATTGTTTTTTTTCAATCGTCTTCCAATGAGCTTTTATAAAAACATAGATCAGCGAAGCAACATAATGTGATAAAAATCTTTTGAGCAATATCACTAACAGGATTATTCCTGCCACCAGTAGATAGCTTTTAACTGCATTGTCCAGGAAATATGTGTCTAAAAAATCCATGCAGTTATTTTATCCGGTAAATTTCAAGTCCTTCTTTTTTTAAAGCATAAAGTTTTGCATTCATTGCTTTTATTGCCACGCTGTTCTTTAAAAAGCCTGGTAAAGCATAATGACTAATCTGGTTGGTCAGGAGGTCGTAGAGCATAAGGTCTCCATTTACAAAACCCATTACCCGGTTATTATTGATACTGTTGTTTTGCCAGTTAAAGAGCGAAATATTATTTTTAAAACTTCCATAATAATCAAATACATAAAATCCTTTACTGCTATCATACAGGTAAACAAATTTATCCCGATCGATAATTTGTGTTGGCGAGGGAACATCATGCATAAGCATCCGCCAGTCACTGCTTTCCTGCAAAAGTTTTCCATCATCACTAATCTTTTTTAGCTTGCTATCCTGCTCGTCAAAGATCCAGGTATTGTTATCATACGAAATGGACAATGCCTTTACACTAAAAATATTGAGTGTGCGAAGATTGATGCTATTGCGAAAAGTGAGAAGCCTGTCGAGCATTACTACAGTAGAAAAATTCTTATAGTAAACAAGTATTTTCATCGGGTTGCTCACATCTATCAAATAAGGATTGCCGAATTTTTTTACATCATTATAAGATGCAATGGAATCACCATTGCTATTAAGTTTTCTTAATTGATTTGTTTCAGATATAAGGTAAACGTTGTCCAGTACATCTGCATCCATGTATGAAAAGCTGCCAGGGATAAATTTTTCTAAAACAAAATCTGTGTTGCTAATGTCGTTTATTAGCGGGGTATTATGGGGAACTGGCCTGGTTTGGGCACATGCCATCATCGGCAGGCAGGCTAATAAAAAGTATATGCATTTTATATTCATTTGTTGTAATAAAGTAACGAAATATTTGCACCATCAAAAAAAGCATAACTGTTATATTTTATCCAGTCGCCTAGGTTTATATAACGGCTTTTATCTGAGAGTTTAATATCTAGAGGCAAGTGCCGGTGGCCGAAAATGAAAAAATCAAAATGCGTTTGTTTTAATTTTTCTTTGCAATAGCTTACCAGCCATTCTTTATCTTCTCCCAAAAATGTTTCATCAGTTTGCCCGGTTTGCGCCCTGCTTTTGCGGCTAAAAAAATGTGCAATGCCCATACCTACTGATGGAGGCAACATGCCAAACATCCATTTGGCTACCGGGTTTCTGAAGATCTTTTTGATAAATTTATAACCTTTATCTCCCGGGCCTAAACCATCACCATGACCAATCAAAAATCTTTTTCCCTCTCTTACAAATTCCTGTGGCTCATGATAAACTTTCATATTCAATTCCTGCTGAAAATAATTACGCATCCACATATCATGATTGCCCACAAAAAAATGTAATTGGATTCCTTTATCTGAGAGGCTTGCAAGTTTGCCCAATATTCTTACATAACCTTTAGGCACTACATGTTTATATTCATACCAGAAATCAAACAGGTCGCCGAGTATAAAAATTTCTGAGGCTTCTGCTTCTATTTCATCAAGGAAACGGATAATATTTTTTTCACGCAGCAGGCTTGCAGTGGCATTAGGTGCACCCAGGTGAAAGTCTGAAATGAAATAAATGTTTTTGCCCTTCACTATACTTTAAATTAAGAGGGTTTATTTTTCTGCAAAAGATATTGCATTACATCTCCTGATGGAATTTCGGCAAGCCCGGATATATCCCGGTTATACCAATATATCCATGCTTTTGAAGTTTTCCCTGCCAGGAAAACTTCTACAGCTTCTCTTTTGTATAAAGGCGTTTCACCAACTTCTACATTTAATCCTTCATAGTCATCTAATTGTTCTATTGCCCAAACAAATTCATCATTATTTTTGATCTCATACAATTCCCCATGTATATAATTGTCTCCCTCTTGCGCTGGTGTGGCAACAGGGTATTCCCCTTTGTCATAAAATTTTCCTTTTACTACAGCTTCGCCAAGTAACCTAAAATATTTGGTGAGGTATTCATAAGCAGGATTCCGAAAACCACTTCTCAAAGAGCCGTATACAAACAATTGTTGATTCATTTTATATAGTTTTTATCCGTCAATTAAAAAGCAAAACACTTCTTTTGGGCCATGCACACCCGTTACTAACGTTTTCTCAATATCAGCAGTGCGGCTTGGTCCACTTGCAAATGTTATAAAAGAAGGTATTGTTCCTGGATATTTTTCTTTTATGGAATGTAATGCATCTTTTACATCATAAACAAGCTGGCTGGTTCGTGCAATGCAAATATGAATAGGGGCATATACACTTGTGGTACGTCCACTTTGCTGGCCACTACTCATCACAATCGTGCCGGTACGGGCAACCAGGAATTCGCAACCTGTTATAGAAACATCACAACTTTCCAGTTGTGGCCAGGGCTCGATCTTCATTTCATTTATTAAAGAAAGTTGAGAGGATTCTTTAACGTAAATTTTTGTCCAGGTTTTTGCAATAAACAATTTCTGCAATTGATCCAGCAGATCGGCTTCATCCTGGCAGAAAGCAAATTTACCCTGCAGCTTTGTAAATTCTTCAGCAAATACAATTGAATTATCTTCAGTGGCGGCAGTAAAAACTGATTGAGAACCTTCACTGTTAGGAAATGGCAAAGGCACCGGATTACTCAGTGCCTGCCTTATTTTTTTAAGAATATTTTCCTTTGCGGGTGATGTCGCCATAATGCATTTTTAAATCACAGGTGGATTTTTCAACTCTTCAGGTATCTGGCCTGTAGGTGGCTCTATCACTGCATCTTCAGGTTCAATATCCAATATTTTCTTTTCTTCGTAAGGACGTTTGCCTATTAATGCTTCTACATCACTTTTAAATAATACTTCTTTTACAAGTAATTCTTTAGCAAGTTTTTCTACTTCCGATCTTTTTTCCTGTAAGAGGGCCTTCGTTTTTTCGTATGCACCATCAATGAGCTTTCTTACTTCTTCATCAATCATTTTTCCTGTTTCCTCGCTATAAGGTTTGGTAAAATAATTTTCCTGGGAAGGATCGTAAAAACTTATGTTACCCACTTTATCATTCATACCATACACGGTCACCATGCTGTAAGCAATTTTGGTAATTTGCTGCAGATCATTGCTGGCACCTGTACTAATTTTACCAAAGAAAATGTCTTCACTTGCACGGCCACCAAGTGTCATACATATCTGGTCAATGAGTTGATCAGTGTTATACAAATACTGTTCTTTTGGTGTGTACTGGGCATATCCAAGTGCAGCAGTACCTCTTGGTACAATGGTTACTTTCAATAATGGATACGCATGTTCCAGGAACCATCCGCATATTGCATGGCCTGCTTCGTGGTATGCTATGATCTCTTTTTCATCAGGAGAAATGATCTTGTTCTTCTTCTCAAGTCCGCCAATAACCCTGTCGATAGCATCCTGGAAATCGCTCATATCTACTGCCTCTTTATTTTTCCTGGCAGCTATCAGGGCCGCTTCGTTACAAACGTTGGCAATATCGGCACCAGCAAACCCAGGAGTTTGTTCTGCCAGTTTATGAATATCAAGTTTTTGGGAAATTTTTATGGGAACTAAATGAACCTTGAAAATGGCTTCTCTTCCCACTAGGTCGGGACGATCAATAGTTATCTGCCTGTCAAAGCGGCCTGGCCTTAATAGAGCAGTATCCAACACATCGGGTCTGTTAGTAGCTGCCAGAATGATGATACCAAGGTCAGTTCCAAATCCGTCCATTTCAACGAGCAATTGATTAAGTGTATTTTCTCTTTCATCATTGCTCATCATCACGTTCTTGCCACGGGCACGGCCTATTGCATCTATTTCATCTATAAATATAATGCATGGCGCTTTTTCCCTTGCCTGTTTGAAAAGATCTCTTACACGGCTCGCTCCTACGCCTACAAACATCTCAACAAAATCACTACCACTAAGGCTGAAGAAAGGAACCTGGGCTTCACCGGCAACAGCTTTGGCCAATAAAGTTTTACCTGTACCCGGAGGGCCAACAAGTAAAGCACCTTTTGGAATTTTACCTCCAAGGTTTGTATATTTTTTTGGGTTCTTCAGAAAGTCAACGATCTCCATTACTTCCACTTTTGCTTCATCGAGTCCGGCTACATCATGAAAATTGATATTTACCCTTGTCCCTTTATCAAATAAAGTTGCTTTTGATTTGCCAATATTAAAAATACCGCCGGGTCCCCCGCTGCCACCCGGTCCCCCTACTTTACGCATCATCATAATGAAAAGAAAACCTATAAGTAAAATGGGTAAAAGAGTAGTAATTAGTTGACCGAACCACTCGCCTTCATCATCTGGCGAATCAGGAGCTTTATAAATCCCAGGATTTTGTTCAATAAATTTATCATACTGTGTAGCAAATGTTTTGTCATCAACAATGCTAAAGTAAAGTTGAGGTGGATTTGATTTTAATGAGTTATCATATTTTTTATCATCCTGTGGCTCATTAAGCAAATTACGGTAAAGAGCAGCTTTGTTACGCAGGCTATCAGGATTTATCCATACCCTCACAATCTTTTTATTGCGGATGGTTTTTATCTTTTCTACATCTCCCTGCGAATTCATTGCATAAAACTTCTGCTGGTCAGTTTCTATACCTGTGCTGTTTACACCACGATAAAAATTATAAGCTATGATAGACAAAAGCAAGATGCCATAAAACCAGTAAATATTAAATCTTGGTTTTTTCTTTAGCGGGTCATCTCCACCGGCTGGCTGGTTGTCAGGAGTCTTTCTTTTAGTATTTTGCTGGTCCATATTATTATTTGCCATTGCTATTTCCGGGTAAGATTGGTTTTTAAATTAATTGTTATGTTCCATTCCAGGAGCATCGCTCCACATTTCTTCCAGTTGATAAAATTTGCGGGGTTCAGGAAGCATAATATGAACTACCACATTTACATAATCTATCAGAATCCACTGCTGGGCCTGCCGTCCTTCATGCTTATAAGCCATTTCACCACAAGTTTCCTTTACATGAAATTCTACAAAATCTGCAATTGCTCTTAGTTGGGTATTGTTAGTTGCTTCGCAAATGATAAAAAAATCTGAAACCGCCTCTGGTATCTTACGCAGATCAAGGCTGATTATATTTTCGCCTTTTTTCTCCTGGATCGCCTTAATAATTTCTTTAAAGATTTTACTGTTTCTGGTAAGTTTTGGATAATTGTTTTTTTTTCGGCTTTGTAATGCGGTCAAATTGTTCAAACTATATCTTTTTTATTAGTAAATGAGATGGATTTTGCCATCCCGGGCAGCTAAAAAACTTAGCTTGCAATTATATCAAAAATACTACTTCTTTTTTACCTTAAGGCCGATAATGAAATCAAAGGAATTATTTAGCATCTTAGATAGCGTGGATAGCACCAACAACTATGCCATGGCAATGTTGCATGAAGGATTGGCTATCCATGGACAGGCCTGGTTTTCGGCCCTTCAAACAGAAGGAAAAGGGCAGCGTGAAAAAAAATGGTATAGTCGCCCTGGCGAAAACATTGCATTAAGCATTGCATTGCTGCCCGGTAGCCTTTTCCAGGGTAAGCAATTTTTATTCAATGCTTTCATTTCATTACAATGTTATAATTTTTTGAAACCATTCATAGGCGACAATATAAAAATAAAGTGGCCTAACGATATTTATTGGCGTGACAGAAAGGCAGGGGGTATCTTAATAGAAAATAAGATGAAGGCCCGCAAATGGGAATGGGCAGTGGTAGGCATTGGTTTAAATATCAACCAGGAGAGTTTTCCACCCGAATTACCGAACCCGGTTTCGCTAAAGCAAATTACAGGAAGCACAGAAAATATCCTCTCTATTGCAATGAATTTGCACAGCAGTATTTTATCAGCCTTTGAAGCATTAGATCCTGCTAAGCTTGAAAAACTAATGAATGAATATAACGAGGCTCTTTACAAAAAAAATGAAGCCGTAAAATTGCGTAAGGAAAATATAGTTTTTTCAACTACGGTTAAATCAGTAAATCCATTTGGCCAATTATTGACACAGGATGCTATAGAAAGAAAATTTGATTTCGGTGAAGTGGAATGGGTGATAGGCTGATAGTTATTTTTTAAAATTTTCTTAACTCGCTTAACTCACTAAACCCTTTTAAACCTCTCTAAATCATCTCGCCCATGCGTTGATAATTTCTTCTGCATGCTGTTTGCTTTTTGGTTTTTCAATGATCTTTTTTATAATACCCTTTTCATCAATTAAAAATGTTGTACGCAACAGGCCATCATATTTTCTGCCGAACAATTGTTTAGGCCCCCAAACACCATATTTTTTTATGATGGTGTGGCTGCTGTCTGCAATTAAAGGAAAAGGCAGTTTATATTTCTGTTCAAATTTTTTATGGCTTTTTATATCATCAGGACTTATTCCAAGTATTGAAATTCCATGTTTTTCCAGGTCGCTGAAATTATCCCTGAGATTGCATGCCTGTTTGGTGCAGGTTGGCGTCATGTCCTGCGGATAAAAATATAGCGCAAGTTTTTTCCCTTTATAATCTGAAAAAGAAATGGATTTGCCGTCCTGGTCTGTTCCTTTGAATGTAGGCGCTTTTTGTCCTTCTGATAAAAGCATAAAATAATTTAACGAGTAAAACTGTATTTTTTTTCTGTGATATTGCCCGCCTGGTCCTTTACTATTATCAATAATTCGTGTGGGCCGGGTGCACAATAGCTATCAAAATTATAGATAAAATTTCTTCCTTTATCGTTACTAAATCTTAACCATTTTCTATCCAATAATGCAGTGAAATTTTCAATTTCTTCTGTATTATCTTTCACGGCAAATACAATACGGCTAAGCCTTGCAGCATTTATGTTATTGTAAAAACCCATTGCCGTAACAGTAGGTGGAACGCTGTCTATCAATAACTGGAAATTTCCAAACTCCCGAAAAGCGGCTGAATACCATCCGGGTTCTTTGCCATCCGTTACAGGCTTTGCATAAACATAATCTTCTTTGCTGCCATAAGATCTTTTCATTACTACTTTGTCTTTATATACTGCGGGAATTGCTGCCTTTATTTTCACATTAAAATAAGTGTGGAGTGGCACTGAGGGATTGTGCAATTGGTATACCGGCTGTCCCTGGCTGTTGGTCATTTCGTTGTAACGGAAGTTAAAAGAATCGTACAAAGCATTTTCCGGCAGAAAAAAACTAAGGCTATTTTTTTCGAAAATATTGATGTATCCCGGGTGAAATTGTTGCTGAACATCGTTGGCGGAATTGGCTATGTTATCAATAATTTCATCCAGTACAAGATCAAATTTTAATGTGCTTATATTTCCATTTGCATCCGCCACATATATTTTTATGGAATGGACTTCACCTGGTTTTATATCAATAACTCCATCGCTCGCATCCGTATTGTACACGCCGACGGGGTAACCGGGGAGGCGTGAAAGGTGCTGGAGGAATGGCCCGCCGTTGCTTCTGGTTTTGTAATCTATATGAGCATTCAGGTATCTTGTTTCATCATAACTAATATCATTTAATCTAAACCCTGCTTCAAATTTATCATTATCATATAGCATTGCCTGGAAGATGCCGTTTTGATTAGTAGAACCTGTATACTTATCAAAAGCAGTAATAGCAAAGCTTATTTTATCTGAGTTTACTTTTATCTTCCCGCCCACAAGGGCGTAAATACCATTCTGTTTTCGAAGCGAATATATTTTTGGCGTTTGTTCATAAGTACTTCTACACCTGTCATACACTGCTAGTCTTATGATGTCGGGCGCTATATTGTCCCTTATTTCAAATCCAAACAGCAAAGGATTAAGCACATGATCGTTAGCTGTATTTCTTATTTCAAAATGTGTATGTGGGCCCTGTGATCCGCCCGTGTTGCCGCTTGCAGCAATGTATTGCCCTTTTTTAACTGGTAAAAGTCCCTGGGGAATATCCAGGAAAATATTCCAATGTTGCAGTTTATATTGTTGTTCTGTTACATATTTTTCAAGTTCAGGATAAAAAGCATTCAGGTGAGCATACAATGTTGTGTATCCATTTTGGTGGTTGATATAGATGCATCGTCCAAAGCCGAATGGTTCAATTTTTACCCTGGCGATATACCCATCCGCTGCTGCATAAACGGGTACATTTTCTTTCCTGTCCGTGCGGCAATCAAGCCCCATATGGTAATGGTTTGGCCTTAGTTCCCCGAAATTTGCTGCAAGCCCCGGAGTAGCGCCCACGGGCCATTGAAAGTAATGTTGAGGATAATTAAGTGGTGTAAAGGATTGAGAAAAAATATAGGTAACACCATTCAAAATAAATATCAGCAAGGCAATCCTTTTTATCATAATCTTGTATTGAATTCAACAAAGTTTACACCAAAACTAAATCAAATGAAATACGCATTAATCCTGCCCCTGTTTTTTTTAGCATTTCAAAACTGCTTTGCACAAGAATGTAAAGTTTTGATAAGTGATATATCCGGAAAATATGAAGGTGAGTGCAACAATGGAAAGGCACATGGTATGGGAAAAGCAAGTGGTAAAGATGCTTACCAGGGACAATTTAAATACGGCTATCCCGACGGATCTGGAGTTTATACCTGGGGAAATAAAAATTATTTCACAGGTAATTTCAGGGAGGGAAAAAAAGAAGGTAAGGGCGAAATGCATTTTAAAACCCCGGCCGGCACTGACTCTCTTGTAAGTGGATTCTGGAAGAAAGATAAATATATCGGGGAGTATGAGAAGCCTTACATCATTTATTCAACCACTTCCAGAATAAGTCATGTAAATGTCCGGAATACCCGAAAGGGCGGTGACAATATCAGCGTCACACTTCATCAACTGTCAGGGGCTACAAATTCCATTAGGGAAGTTGTTCCACCCATTACTATCACTGATATTTCAGTACTGGCAGGAACTTATCATACAAGGGCTTATCAAAACCTGGGAAACAGCACTGTTACAGTCATACAGCAAATAGAGTTTCCCTTCCGGGCCATCTTATATTTTAGCAATAATGAAAATGCTGAAATAATTATTAATGAAAAAGGGGATTGGGATGTTTATATAGATATGCAGTAGTTTTCACAACTTTATTCTTACTGCGTGGTTATTTTTGCCACGCATTTTTTTTACAAGTACTTTTGCACGCCACAATAAACGGTATCGCACTCATGCCAAAAAATAATTCAATTCAGTCGGTGTTAATCATAGGTTCAGGACCCATTATTATTGGCCAGGCCTGCGAGTTTGATTATAGCGGTACGCAAGCCGCTCGCAGCCTGAGAGAAGAAGGTGTAAAAGTATATCTGATCAACAGTAACCCGGCAACCATCATGACAGATCCCATGATGGCAGATAAAGTTTATTTATTACCGCTTAACGTAGAAAGCATAGAACAGATTCTTGAAGAGCAACAAATAGATGCTGTTCTTCCCACTATGGGCGGACAAACGGCGCTGAACCTTTGTAAAGAAGCAGACGAGTTGGGGGTATGGGAAAAATACAATGTGCAGTTAATTGGGGTGGATATTAAGGCGATTGAAAAAGCAGAAGACAGGGAAAAGTTCCGCCAGTGGATGATACAAATGGGTATACAGGTGGCTCCGGCAAGAACTGCCAATTCATTTCTTGAAGGAAAAGAATTTGCCCAGGAAATTGGATTCCCTTTAGTAATACGACCTTCATTCACCCTTGGTGGAACGGGCGGTGGATTTGTGCATAGCAAAGATGAATTGGATGAAGCGCTAAACAATGGCCTTACTGCATCACCTATTCATGAAGTATTGGTGGAAAAAGCAGTTATTGGCTGGAAAGAATTTGAATTGGAATTATTGCGTGATGCAAACGATAATGTAGTAATCATCTGCACAGTAGAAAATTTTGACCCCATGGGTGTGCATACAGGTGATAGCATAACAGTAGCGCCTGCAATGACACTCAGTGATACTGCCTACCAGTTGATGCGCAATACAGCAATTGCCATGATGCGTGACCTGGGAAACTTTGCCGGTGGTTGCAATGTGCAGTTTGCACTCAATCCACAAACAGAAGAAATCATTGCAGTAGAAATAAATCCAAGGGTTAGCCGCTCTTCAGCACTAGCAAGTAAAGCCACTGGTTATCCCATTGCAAAAATTGCTGCTAAGCTGGCACTGGGTTATACATTGGATGAATTAAAAAATCAAATCACACAATCCACATCAGCATATTTTGAACCGGCCCTGGATTATGTTATAGTAAAAATTCCCCGCTGGAATTTTGACAAGTTCAAAGGAGCAAATGATACACTTGGCCTGCAAATGAAAAGTGTTGGGGAAGTGATGGCTATAGGAAGAAGTTTTGCCGAAGCTATTCAGAAAGCCTGTCAGAGCCTGGAGAATGAAGCGGTTGGCCTTGGATATTACGGTAAAAGTCTTATGCGAAGCGAAGAGCTTATCGAATATATTAAAACACCAAAATGGGATAGAATCTTTAGAATAAAAGACGCCTTGATGGCAGGTGCAAGTGTGAAACGCATTTGCGAAAGCACATTGATAGACCGCTGGTTTATTTACCAGATTCAAAAAATTTGTGATTGCGAAAAAAAGATTGCAAAATATAGCCTGCAAACTTTACCAGATGATTTACTCACTGAAGCTAAACAATTGGGCTTCAGTGATGAGCAAATCGTTCGCATCATGCAGGAAGAAGATGCAGAAATTATTTATGAGCGCAGAAAAAAAATGGGCCTGACCCGTGTGTTTAAAATGGTAGACACCTGCAGTGCAGAATTTGAAGCAAAGACACCTTATTTCTATTCTACTTTTGAAAATGAACCAGCTGTTAGCAAAAATGAAATTGTTCCTGAGCATAATGAGTCAAAGGTATCTGCAAAGAAGAAAGTTATTGTTTTAGGTAGCGGGCCTAACAGGATAGGCCAGGGCATTGAATTTGACTATTGTTGTGTGCATGGACTATTTGCCATAAAAGAATGTGGTTACGAAGCAATTATGGTAAACTGTAATCCCGAAACTGTTTCTACAGATTTTGATATTGCTGATAAATTATATTTTGAACCCGTTTTCTGGGAACATATCTGGGAAATAATTGAGCATGAAAAACCTTATGGTGTAATCGTTCAGTTAGGGGGTCAAACTGCGCTGAAACTTGCTAAGCGATTGCATGAAAAAGGTATAAAAATTATTGGGACATCTTTTGACAATATGGATATTGCAGAAGACCGTGGCCGCTTTAGTGATATGCTGAAGGAATTAGAAATCCCTTATCCAAATTATGGAACTGCATTAAATACTGATGATGCAATTGAAGTGGCTAAAAGGGTTGGTTATCCTGTCTTAGTTCGTCCAAGTTATGTATTGGGTGGGCAGCGCATGCGAATTGTTTTAAATGATGAAGAACTTGAAAGTGGCGTATTGAGTTTATTAAAACATTTACCAAATAATAAAATTTTAATCGACCATTTTCTCGATCGCTGCCAGGAAGCAGAGATTGACGCTATTTTTGATGGAGAAAATTTTCATGTTATGGGTGTGATGGAACACATTGAACCTGCCGGCATTCACAGTGGAGATAGCAACGCCGTACTTCCTCAATTTAATTTGTCTCCTTTGATTGTGCATACTATGGAAGAGTATGCAGAAAAAATTGCAAGGGCACTCAATATCAAAGGGCTTATTAATATACAGTTTGCTATAAAGGATGGAAATGTTTTTGTGATTGAAGCCAATCCAAGAGCAAGCCGCACTACACCTTTCATAGCCAAAGCTTACCAGATTCCATACCTGAACATTGCTACTAAAATAATGCTTGATGAAGCAAAGCTTACAGACTTTACATTTGAAAAGAAACTCCAGGGCTTTGCTATAAAAGAACCCGTATTTTCCTTTAATAAATTTCCAGGTGTAAATAAAGAACTTGGACCAGAAATGAAAAGCACGGGAGAAGCCATTCGCTTTATTAAAGATTTACGTGACCCTTATTTCAGGCAACTGTACAAGGAGAGGAGTATGCATTTGAGTAAATAAAACTTGCAAATAAAAAATCCGTTTTATATTTTAGGGGCATGTACCGGCCCTATACAATACCCTTCTGGAAGTTTGCACCTTTTACGAGGTTATTGATACCTTTTGTTACAGGCATTATCCTGCAATGGTTTGTTAGATTTTCTATTGAATTTATTCTTCTTGCAATTTGCTGTTTTGGCACCTGCTTTTTACTGTTCCGGTTTTTACCATTGCGTGCAAAATATCGCCTCAGGTTTGCCCGGACAGTCATGTTACATTTCGTAATTATAAGTATAGCGTTGTTGCTAACCTGGCAAAAAGATTTTAGAAACAATAAAAACTGGTATGGCTATTATCTTACCGATACAAGCAATTTAGTTATACAGATTGACGAGCCAATTGCTGAAAAGAAGAGTTCTTATAAAACCACTGCCACCGTTCTTTTTGTGCTGAATAACAAAAAATACATTGCTGTTACAGGCAAATTGCTTTTGTATTTTTCTAAGGACAGCAATTTTGTTGCACCATTGTATGGAGATCGAATCTTAATAAATAATAAACTTCAGCAGATTAAAAATTCCGGTAACCCCGGAGCTTTTAATTATGAACGCTACGCTGCATTCCAGGGATATTTTCAGCAGGCATATTTGAAAAACACCGGCTGGTTATTCATCTCCCATAGGAACGGGAATATTTTATATGATTTTATTTTTAAAACGAAAGAGAAGGTTATCAATATCCTGAGAAACTACGTAAAAGGAAAAGATGAACTGGGTATTGCAGAAGCACTATTAATAGGCTATAAGGAAGATCTTGATATAGACCTGGTGCAGGCTTATAGTAATACCGGTGTGGTGCATATCATCGCTATTTCAGGAATGCACCTTGCGCTTATTTATTTTTTACTGTTATGGACATTTAATCATATCCCCTGGCTGCGAAGGAAAGAAATAATAAAAGCGATCCTCACCATTGCTTTCCTGTGGCTGTTCTCTTTGCTTACGGGTGCAGCCGCATCAGTGCTTCGCAGTGCTGTCATGTTTAGCTTTTTATCATTAGGCAAATTGTTTTTCCGCAGTGCATCTATCTATAATACGTTAGCAGTTTCAGCCTTTGTATTGCTGGTATATAACCCATATTTATTGTGGGATGTCGGGTTTCAGCTAAGCTATCTTGCAGTCATTGGAATCGTAGCTTTACAAAAACCTTTATTCCGGCTCTGGTATATTCCCAATAAAATAGCCCGGAAGCTTTGGGAATTATTAAGCATTTCAATTGCAGCCCAGTTAGCCACCTTTCCACTTTGTCTATATTATTTTCACCAGTTCCCTAACCTTTTTTTTATAACCAATCTTTTTGCTGTTCCATTGTCTACAGCATTGGTGTATATAGAATTGCTTTTGATAGTTTTTTATTTTATTCATCCTGTTGCGCTCCTGATAGGGAAATTGCTCAGTGCAACGATTTGGCTGATGAATTATCTTATCCGGTTCTTTAATTCCTTTTCCTTTTCGGTATGGGATAATATTTATACATCTGTATTTGCAACCTGTCTTTTTTATTTCATGCTTTTATTCATGGCTCTATGGCTTGTTCAGAAAAAGAGGTCAATGCTTAGGTATATGATGTTGTCAATTCTAATGCTGAC
This sequence comes from Ferruginibacter sp., assembly GCA_039920245.1. Lineage (GTDB taxonomy): Bacteria > Bacteroidota > Bacteroidia > Chitinophagales > Chitinophagaceae > Ferruginibacter. The sequence continues at coordinate 6,559 of JBDSEE010000176.1, read as the reverse complement.
GATCTTTTATGTAAGTGCTAACTGGTTTTCATCACGCCAAAAAAAACTTGTCATTTATAATGTGCCCAGGCATACTGCGATAGATTTGGTTTATGGCAATAAATATTATTTTATTGGAGATTCGGTTCTAAAAGAAGACGGGTTGCTTAGAAATTTTCACCTGAAGCCGTCCCGTACATTGCAACAGGCCACTGAATTGTTTATCGATACAACTATTATCAGGCATAAAAAATATCTATGGCAGTTTCTTAATAAAAAGATAATGATCATCGATTCTGCTGCTTCTTTTGAGACGCTTAATTCAAAACTTAAAGTTGATATTTTATTGCTGTCACACAATTCTAAAACAAAAATTACAAACCTTGTGACCGCCATACAGCCGTCTATCATTGTTTTTGACGCTTCTAACAGTTTGTGGAAAATTGAGAACTGGAAAAAAGAGTGCGAACAATTAGCTTTGCGTTTTCATTCAGTGCCTGAGCAAGGCGCATTTATTTTGGACATCAATTAACCGGTCAATGAATCTCATTGCACTACAGTTTCTTCTTCATGCAAAAAAAAATCAAATCAGCACTTATCTCCGTATTTTATAAAGACGGTCTGGAAAATATTGTAAAACTGTTGCACGATCAGCAGGTAATAATTTACAGCACTGGCGGCACCAAAGATTTTATTGATAAACTTAATGTGCCCTGCATTGCTGTAGAAGATATTACAGGTTTTCCTTCCATTCTCAGTGGAAGAGTTAAGACCCTTCACCCGCTGGTTTTTGGCGGAATCCTTGGGCGCAGGAATGATGAAGTGCATGCCAGTGAAATGAAGCAATATAATATCCCGGAAATTGATTTGGTGATCGTTGATCTGTATCCTTTTGAAGAAACGATTGCGCAGTTTTCTGCTAAAAATTATTCCGGCTCCATTGAAGATGCTGAAAAAGCCATCATAGAAAAGATTGATATCGGCGGTCCCTCAATGATAAGGGCTGCTGCCAAAAATTTTGAAGATGTTATGGTGCTGGCTGCCAAAAAAGATTATACATTATTATACAACCTGCTTCATGAACAGGATGGAAGCACTTTAATTGAACAACGAAAAGCTTTTGCGATAAAAGCATTTGATGTATGTACTGCGTATGACACAGCTATCTCAGCATATTTTCATCAATTGGCTGTGGGCACTCCTTTCAACAAAGAAAAAAAGGCTTTGCGTTACGGAGAAAATCCTCACCAGGCTGCTGCATTTTATGGCGACCTGCATGAACTTTTTTCTCAATTGAATGGCAAGGAACTTTCCTATAACAACCTTGTAGATGTAGATGCAGCTTTGGCTTTGATAAATGAGTTTAAAGAAGATATTGCATTTGGAATTATCAAACATACTAATCCTTGTGGCGTAGCCATAGCTGCTACCTTAGAAGATGCATGGAATAATGCATTATCCGGTGATCCCGAAAGTGCATTTGGTGGCGTACTTGTTTGCAATAAAATTGTGGATGAACAAACGGCAAAAGCCATCAATGAAATATTTTTTGAAGTACTGATTGCACCAGGTTTCGAGGAGGCTGCATTATCATTACTAAAAACAAAAAAGAACCGCATCCTCTTACAAACAACCACTTCCCACGCATCGACAACGGGTCAGTACAAAAGTTTATTGAATGGCGTTTTATGGCAACAACATGACGATGTAAATTTTGCAGCATGGAACGAGGCAGGCGGCAGAAGTTGTACAGGAGCTGAAAAGAAAGACCTGGCTTTTGCAAACATAATTTGCAAGCATTTAAAAAGCAATGCCATCGCATTGGTAAAAGATGGGCGGCTTTTAGGAAAAGGTTGTGGACAGACAAGCCGCATTGATGCATTAAGACAAGCGATAGCAAAAGCACATCAGTTTGATGTTGATTTGAATGGCGCTGTACTGGCAAGTGATGCGTTTTTTCCTTTTGATGATTGCGTAAAAATTGCACATGAAGCAGGCATTAAAGCCTTCATACAACCGGGCGGTTCTATCAGGGATGAGGACACGATTAAATATTCAAAAGAAAATAACCTGGCCATGGTAATAACCGGCATCAGGCACTTTAAACACTAAGCATTGGTACATCAGCAAACCGGCAAGGGTAAAGGATATATAGCACTTTCAATCACCAGTATCGTTTGGGGTACTACATGGGTTGTCAGTAAGATCGGGTTGCAAGGTATCCCGGCGCTGGAGATGGCGGCCATCAGGCAACTCATTGCAGGTCTGGCCTTCGTACTTTTTTTTATGTTATATAAAAAACTGCCTTTACCATCAGCAAAGCAATTCCGCTGGATAGCAGTTATGTCAGTGCTCATGTTTGTGTTGGCAAACGGCCTGAGTACCTGGAGCCTGAAATTTATTCCCACCGGGCTGAGTTCATTAATAGGAGCTTTATACCCACTCAGTGTTGTATTGATAGAGCGTATATTTTTCAAGAGTAAGAGAATTACACCCATCACAATTGTAGGATTATTTTTGGGAATAACAGGTGTTGGTATTGTGTTTTATGAAAATGCCTTCAGCCATCGTACTGGATCGTACTTTACGGGTCTTGGGCTATCCCTTATCGCTATGCTGGCCTGGAGCTGGGGTACAATCTTTATGGCACGAAACAAAGCTGGCATAAATCCTTATTATGGTACCGGCTGGCAAATGCTGATCAGCTCTGTGATACTCTGGATAATAAACAGTGCTACACAAAAGGTTATTCCAATCCATCTCATCTCTGCTAAAACCTGGATGGTGATTTTATATCTGGTGGTTTTTGGTTCCATCATTGCATTCGCAGCATTTATCTATTCCATGAAAAAACTTTCGCCTGCAATTTCTTCCCTGTATGCTTATATAAACCCGCTTGTAGCTATGGTGGGCGCAGCAATTGTGTTAGATGAAAAACTTACTATCAATATTTTGTGGGGAGCAATAGTAACCCTGGTGGGTGTTTACCTCGTTAACTACAGCATAAAAAGAGATGCACGAAAAATTATGGCTGAACCTGAGCTATAAACTTGCTGTACATTTCTTTCCAGCCTGCAAAGGTTTTATCCTTTCCTAAAAACTGGTTGTGAAAGATCGTGATCATAACTCCATTTACTTCTTTACAAACATTTTCATAATGTGTTAGTTCTTCAAGGGCTTCTTCAGCATTTTGTTTTTGTTCGTAAAAACTATTTGCATCCATAAAACAAAAGGGATGCAATTGAAGTGTGCTTACTTTTTCCTCAGTAAGATTGTACCAAAAAAATGAAGATGCTACAGATGCTCTAAAGCCATTGATACTACCATAACCCATGCTGTAGTCATCTGTAATACCCACTTCAGTTAATTGCTCAAATGTTTTTGGTAGCGTGAATTTAATATAGTGTTGCCGGGAATCTGTGATATTGTAACCTGTTGCTGTTTCCAGGATCTTTTTTTCCTGCTGAATAATTTTTATATCCTCATTGCTGCCCCACGATGGATGCAAGCCAACCCTGTGCAGCTTCGCATGCCGTTTCATTAATTGCCACATGCCATGGGCATAGGGAGAAATATTTTTATCATATTTATTTTTTCCCGCAGATACCAGGAAAAAATATATGGGTGATAATTTTTTTTCCTGGTGAAGCAAATCTAAAAAATCATAAGCGGCGTATTCATCCGCCTTACCGCCCAGCAAAATTTTAATGCGGTTCAGTGATGGATGTTTTATGAGCCCGCCAATATTTCTGAGCAGGCCTTTTTCTTTGTGGAGAAAGGCAATGTCAATATCATAAGTAGGTAAAAAAGAGAATGTATTTTCTTTGGTTACTACCGATGGGAATAATTTATTAAGTGCACTACCAAAATCCTTTATCCAAAAATTTACCAGGGGAATGTTTAAAAATCCTTCCTTAAAAGCAACGGAATTGGTATGCGCATAACGGCCATACTCATCCTTCTCATGCGGAAGATACTCTTCGTAGCGACTAAGCAGGTAAAAACTTGCAGCAAAAATATCAAAGCCAAGACTATCTCCCTCTGTTTTAAAAAATGCTTTCCTTCCATTAAAATCAAAACCTGAAACATCTTGTTTCCTTATTCCATCTTCAAATAGTAATGCATATGGCTTTATATGGATACAGTTCTCACTATCGCAGTTTTCAGCATATAAAAGTCTTTCACCATCGTGTTGCTTAAAAGAATCCAGGTGGGTAGTAAGGCTATAACCTATGCCCAGTTCTGAAAAAATAAACCTGCAGATATATTGAAGGCGGGTAGTGGAATTCTCAGTATAAATTAAAAGCATAGCTATTTTTTAAATCTTTCTTTCCACAGCTCATTAAATGTTTTTGGGCTGAACTCTAAATCACTGCGATTTTTGTTCCATTCTTTGAACAAGCCATTAACTATTTTATTTTTTAGCTTGCCATTGCCCATATTCATCATTCCTCTTTTCATGCTTGCCATCTTCCACAGCTTCCATGCAGTACGTTCGCTTAAACTGGTATTGCCTTCTTCCACAGACTCTTTCCTGTTTTCCAGCAACAGTTCATGTAGGTTGATTTTTACAGCGCATACTTCGGTACAATTTCCACAAAGTGAGGATGCATAACTAAGGTGTTTAAACTCCTGCATACCCTGCAGGTGTGGCGTAATCACACTGCCAATGGGGCCGCTATAAGTTGCGCCATAAGCATGGCCACCGATGTTCTTATACACAGGGCATGCATTGAGGCAGGCGCCGCAACGTATGCAATAAAGGCTTTCACGCTGCACAGGACTTTTTAAAATATTTGTGCGTCCATTATCAAGCAATATCACATACATTTCTTCCGGGCCATCTGTTTCGCCCGGCTGCCTTGGCCCGCTAACTATGCTGTTGTAAACCGTAATTTTTTGACCGGTACCAAAGGTGCTTAGCAATGGCCAGAACAATCCAAGGTCAGTCAATGATGGTAGCATCTTTTCAATACCCACCACTACAATATGTGTTTTTGGAAAAGCGCAACTCAGTCTTGCGTTGCCTTCATTTTCTGTTACTGCTATAGATCCCGTATCACTTATAATAAAGTTGGCACCGGTTACTCCAATTTCTGCTTCAGTATATTTTTTACGTAAAATATTTCTTGCAACGAGCGTTAGTTCCTGTGGAGAAAGGTTTTCAGGCACACCAAGTTTATCAGCAAACAACTTCGCTACATCTTCCTTGCTCTTATGCATGGCCGGTGTTACAATATGGTATGGCGCTTCGCCATCTAATTGTTGTATATATTCACCCAGGTCAGTTTCAATACTTTCGATGCCGTTTTTTTCCAGCGCAGCATTCAGGTGAATTTCTTCAGTAACCATGCTTTTGCTCTTCACTAATGTCTTGCAATTTTTTTCTTTACATATTTTCAAAATCTCTTCTATTGCATCAGCACCTGTTTCGGCCCAGATAACTTTCCCCCCACGTTTAGAAAAATTCAATTCAAAATCTTCCAGTTGTTTATCCAGTGTTTCTATGGCACGCCACTTTATGTTTTTTGCCCTTTCCCTTGCCAGGTGCACATTTTCAAATTGCTCTTTTCCTTTAGGAACTACAGCATTGTAGCGGCCTATGTTAAAATTTATTTTTCTCCTGTGCTCAAGGTCTGCAGCTTTGGTAGTAGATTTTTCTGAAAATATGGTGGATGTATCTTTCATTTTTTATTTTGGTTACAAGCTACAGTGCATTGATCAACTGCGGAGGCGTCGCACTCTTCATCAGTATATCGCTTTTCTGCTTTTTTTGTAAAGGTACAATGCCAATGTCATTTGTAGATTATCTGGGAGCTTTTGTGTTACAAATATCCACGCCATTTTTTCATAGTGGTTTATTAGCCATTGAAAAATTTGTCCTTAAGATAATATCGCAGCTGTCTCATACATTTTTATATTTTTTTAAAATCTTGCAGCATTTATTAATTATCCCCGTATATCATAAATATCAGAAAGAAGTTGGAATTTTAAAGATTGTAAAAACTTAATATTTATTAAAGCAAGGCAGGGAAAAATTATCAATTTGGAAAATGTAAGGGACATGATAAAAGGTTGTATGCGGCAAGATCCAACTTGCCAGCGGATATTATACAACAGGTACAGGGCATTTGCATGTAAAATTGTGTTCAGGTACATTTATCGTTATGACAAAACAAACGATATCGTAACAGATGGCTTTGTAAAAGCTTTCCGGGGTTTTTCAAAATTCAACATACCAAAAGATAATGAGTGTGAAAAAGTATTGATGGGATGGTTAAAAAAAATAATGATCAACACGGCCATTGATGACTTGCGTCAAAATCACATGTTGCCCGTAATTGGCGGAATAAACGAAGAAGTTTGGGAGATAACAGAAAAAGCTGATGAAGCTGACCAACAGATTTTATACAAGGATTTAATTTCCATAGTAAAACAACTGCCCGGGAATTACAACAGCATTTTTAATTTATATGTGCTGGACAATTATACCCATACTCAAATAGCAGAGATGCTGGGGATTTCAATCAGCACTTCTCGTTCCTCGCTTAGCAGGGCCAGGAGCATATTACAGGAAAAA
>JBDSEE010000175.1:0-8238 GCA_039920245.1 Ferruginibacter sp. | reverse complement strand
ATTGAAAAATTTAATTCTTTCTGATAAAAATATTTTGCAGGCGTATTTAAATAATTACGTCGGATAGAATGCTGCCCTGTCATCCCTACATCAATGTAGGGACGGGTTCGAGTCCCGTCCGGTCCGCAAAGGTCGTTTCATCTTGAAACGGCCTTTTTTTATAATGAACCTGCAAGGTAAATGTTATTGAATAGGCTGCAGCAAAAACTAAAATATACAAACCTCTCCCAGCCATTATTTATTCCCCTCCAGCTCTTTCAACCTGTTCCTGGCTTCTTCATAACCGGGATAAATAACAAGTGCTTTTTTATAATATACAATCGCATCTGATTTCCTGTTAAGGGCTAAATAAATATTCGCCATCGTTACCATTACAAGGTCTTTGTTGGGAAATGCTACTGCGTTATTTGCAGCAATGATCCTTGCATCTTCAAAGCGTTTCAATGTTAGTAATTGTTCCGCAAGGAAATTCATGGATATCCAGTCAATATAATAATGAGCGGTATCTGCTTTCATCCGTTGATATACTTCCACGGCTTTTAATGCTCCCTGTTCGGAAATAAGTTTTTCAACAATTTTGTGCACGGGCTGTTTTAAATGAACCGGTTTATGGTATAATACTTTTACAAGGTTGCCGGTAATGCCAAAAAAATCAGTAGGTGAACTATTACATAAAATTACCACCAGGCTGTTTGTCGATGGGATACGTACCACGAAGGATAAAAAACCTTCCGTCATACCCAGGTGAAAATTTGAAGCTACACTGTCTGGCGCATATTTAAAATATTTATTGAACCAACCATAACCATATTGAGCTGGTCTCATTCCTGGACTGAGCATCTCTATGCTAAGTTGCTTATTCAGCAAACTATTATTACTGATGGCCATATGGAACTTAAAAATATCGTCCACGGTAGAGTACAGGTCGCCGGTACCCATCGTATTGGACTGGTCCCGGAAATCTAAACTGGTATATCCGCCAAAACTATAATCATATCCTGTTGCTCTCTTAGGAACTATTTGCATATGGGCATAAGAGCCCGAACTGTTCATGCCTGTTTTGTCAAAGATGTCTTCTTTCATCAACTGTGCATAGGACTTTCCGGTAACTTTTTCCATAATATATCCAAGCGTATAATAGCCCCAACTGCTGTAGGAATATTTTGTGCCTGGTGCAAAAGCCAGGGCAGAGTCTATAAATATTTTTACATATTCCTCTCTTGTAAAATGTTGTCGACTGATCCTTGGAAAAAAATCTTTTATGATATCATAATTGGGAATGCCCGATGTATGGCTCAACAACTGCCTGATGGTTACTTTAGCCGCAGGCTTATTTTCAAATTCAGGGAGGTAGTCAGCAATCGTTTTATCCAGGCTTACTAATCCCTTCTGCACCTGTATGAGCATCAGCATAGCTGTGAAAGGTTTTGATACCGAGCCTATCATAAACTTAGTATCAGTGGTATTCGGAATATTCCATTCCCTGTTAGCCAATCCGAAAGCAGCTTTATAAATTACCTTCCCATGTTTCGCCACCAATACAGCTCCGTCAAACATATTGTATTGGTGATAAGTTTTCATGATAGCGTCCAGTTGTGCTTTCTGGCTTTGGGCGATGCCTGACATTGTATGCAAAACAAACAAGCATATGAAAATGTTATACAGCTTCATCGTTTTAGTTTTTAATGAAAACAGTCTGACTGCAATAGGCCTTTGTTAATCTCAACAGCTATTAAATATACAACCTAAAAATATCAATCCCTTGGCAGGCGGAGAGATTTGATAAAATAGAAAAAAGAGTAATAGTAATAAGCATTTTCACAAACCTTCAGAAAAAAATTCTAAACATCCCGTACGGGAGACGCTGTTGGAAAATAATAATGATATTAGAGGGTATTTTAAAACCTGGTTCAGGATAAAGTCATGTATTCATGTAAAAATATATTTGTGCAATATCACTTGTTGAAAACAAATTGTGCATGCCCTAATAAAATTTATAGAATTACGTTTAATGCACAATTGACTTAAAATTTTACTCCATTGAAAAGATACCGGCTTGTTTATTTCCTCTTACTAATCTTTAATTCCATTCATTTCCCTGGGCAGGCACAGGACTCTTTGTTGTCCAATAAAAAAGATACTACTTTAAACGCTATTGGAATAAAATATGATCTCAGTTTTTTTGATAAAGGCGTAGGTAAACCATGGCATCTCATAACTACTGAATATAGCAGGAAAATAAAAAAGACATCATTGATCGCACGAGTGAATTATGCCCACAGATATAGTACATCTTCGGTTCAGTTCGAGGGTGATGCCTATCCTGTGCTTAGCCGTAAAATTTATGCTTATGTGAATGTTGGCTACTCACCCGGCAACATGCTTTTCCCTGCCTTCAGAAGCGGAATGTCTTTATACTTTTCTTTACCTGCTAAATTTGAAACAGAAGCTGGCGCCAGGTATTTATATTTTGACAAACCCATTTATATTTACACAGCATCCATTGGTAAATATTATAAACAATATTGGTTCAATGCCAATACATTTTTATCTCCCCAAAACAGCAATATTTCAGCTTCCTTGTTTTTAAAATCCCGTTATTACCTAAATGATACTGATTATATCATGCTTTTACTTGGTACTGGCTTATCCCCGGATAACCGTGTTGATAATACCTTATTCAATACTTATTTGAAATCTAAAAAAGCAGAACTAAGTTTAAGGCGGAGCATACAAAAACACTATATACTTTTCCTTAATACAGGCTTTAGTCATCAGCAAATACAAAAGGACGAATATATAAATCAATATAATATGAGCATAGGTTTACAGCTCGGGTTTTAACCCATACACTACTTTGAAATTTACTATTTTTTTGTAGTAATATTTCTAAGGAATTTCACAAGTCCTTATTCTTCATCTGTTTCCCCCATTAACCTTTTATAAGCAAAAAGTTATATCAGGGTGATCTACAATATTCCCCTACTTTTTGAGTTGTAACAATACCTATTTCAGGTTAGGGTTTTTACTACAATACCATAATCTGATTTCTATACAATTAAGCCAACTAAATATATTATGGGAAAAGAGGATTTTATACAGGTTCGTAAAACGTTAGGGGTTTTAAATCTCCTCATCATTTTTGTTGCCTGCATGGTACTATCAGGCTGGCTGTTTGATATTGTATTATTCAAAAGTATTTTGCCTTCATTTTCGCCAATGAATCCGTTAACGGCTCTGCTATTTTTGCTCTCCGGCATTTCACTATTTCTGCTTAATTCAAAAGATGCACCTGCTCAATATCGTGCGGGCAAGTTGTTGGCTATTGTTATCATACTTATTGCTTTAACAAGGCTCGTGGGTTTTATAGTTGGATACGATATAAAGATTGACAGAATTCTTTTTACTAAAAAACTGGCCACCAACCGTATGGTACTACATACCGCCATAAACTTTTTGCTAGTTGGACTTAGTTTATTTTTTATGGATAAAAGAAAGTCGCTACTTGTACCATCGCAAATATTTGCTTCTGTAGCCTTTTTAATAAGTTTACTTACCATCATGGGCTATGTTTATGCCCCTGGTACTCTAAACAAGGTGGCCGTTCAAATTCCGATGGCTATCCATACTGCATGTACTTTCATGTTGTTGACGCTTGCCCTTGTATTGTCACGATACCAGGATGGTTTTGTAAGTGTAATCATGCAGAAAAATATAGGTGGGGCCATCTTCAGGAAACTGCTTTATATTTCTGTTGTGCTTCCATTTATGGTGGCTATTTTAAGGTATTCAGAGGGTAAAGCTGATCTTTCTAAAACCGAATTCGGCACTCCCTTATTGGTAATAAGCATAGTTGTTATAACCTTTTTTCTTATTTGGTTGATAGCCCGCAAACTTAATCAGGCAGATAAAAAAAGACAAGAGGGGTATGCCGAATTAATAAGTTTGAAAAATGAACTTGCAGATAATGAAACCAAGTACCGAAATCTTGTAGATAATGCTGGTGTGATGATGTATACCGTAACCTTGCGTGGTATAGTAACTTTTGCAAGTAATAAATCGTACGACGTTACCGGATATACAGCATCTGAATTTACGGGGATGCATTACTCTCAATGCATTGATAAAGATTATTATTCAGAAGTAAAGGAAAATCATAGCCGCCAGGTACTCAATGCCAGGAAAGAAACTACAATTGAATTTTGCATCATTACAAAAAACGGTGAATCAAAATGGATAGAACAAACGACAGTTTTACTTTTCGAAAATGATATTCCTTCTGGCTTCCATTGCATAGCTAAAGATATTACCGAAACAAAAGAAATGCAGGAGATATTAAAGAAGTATGAACTCCAGTTAGTTCAGAACCAGGAACGCCTTCAGTCAATTCTTGACAATGCTTCATCCATGATCTATATAAAAGACCTGGAAGGAAAATATATACTTACTAACAAAAGATTTAAAGAATTCTATGATTTAAAGGACGATGCATTGCTGGGTAGAACAGATTTTGATATTGCCAGCATGGTGCAGGCACAGCGTTTTAAAGATACTGATGCCCGGGTGCTCACAACAGGTAAGCCTGTAGAGCTGGAAGAAATCATTGACACAGGTTTTGGAAAATTTAATATGCTTATTGTAAAATTTCCGTTACTGGATGTGCAGGGAAAAATTTACGGCATAAGCGGCATCGCAACTGATATAACAGAAAGGGCAAAGGATCGTGAACAGCTTATACAGGCAAGACAAGTTGCAGAAGATGCCAAAAAAATGCAGGAACAATTCCTGGCAAATATGAGTCATGAAATAAGAACGCCTATGAATGGCATACAAGGGATGACAAACCTTTTATTAGAAACTGAACTTAATGAAGAACAAAAAGATTTTGCAAAAACAATTAAAAAATCATCGGATAATCTAGTTGTAATCATCAATGATATCCTCGACTTCTCCAAAATCACTGCAGGTAAATTAAATATTGAGGAAATTGATTTTAACCTTGATGAAGTGATTCATAATATAAGAGCAGTTTTCAGGCATCGTATAAAAGACAAGGGGTTAACTCTGCAAATGAATATGAATGAAAATGTACCTGCAATCTTAAATGGAGATCCTTACCGGCTTAACCAGGTATTGGTAAATCTTGTAGGCAATGCCATAAAATTTACACAGAGCGGAAGTATAATTATCGATATCTCTGTGGCTGGCACATCTTTTAAAAAAACAGTTTTAAATTTTTCCATAACAGATACAGGAATTGGAATTAAACCTGACAGGCTGATTGATATATTTGAAAGCTTTACACAAGGCAGTATTGAAACTTCGCGTAAATATGGCGGCACAGGTCTTGGGCTGGCCATTACAAAACAATTGTTAGAATTACAAAACGGAACTATTGCGGTAAAAAGCCAGATTAATTGCGGAACCACTTTTGAATTTTCCATTCCTTACAATCATAATATAAGTAATACACCTGTATTCTTTGCAGGTGAAAATTTAAAGAACTACAAAACTCTTTTTACAGGAAAAAAATTCCTTGTTGCAGAGGACAATGAGATAAACCAAAAAGTAATACGCCAGGTATTACAAAAGGCAGGCGGCATTGTAGACATTGCAAATAATGGTTTGGAAGCAATAGCTCTTTTGAAAGAAAATAAAAATTATCACTTGATAATAATGGATCTGCAAATGCCGGAAATGGATGGCTATGCAGCAACTAAATATATAAGAAATGTTATGCAGCTTTCTATTCCAATAGTAGCCATGACAGCCTCTGCATTGAAAGATGAGAAATTAAAATGTATGGAAATAGGTATGAACGATTACCTGACAAAACCGTTTAATTTTTCATTCATTTATAAGCGGATTAACCTGTTGTTAAATGAAACTAATGCAAATACTGTTGTTCCCGCTGAGCATAAAATGGTAAGTGAAGCCTTATTCGATTTAAGCATACTTGAAGAAATGGATGATGATGAATACGTTGAAGAAATTCTAACGCTTTTCCTAAATAATACACCAACAGAACTACTGGCTTTAAAAGCAGCAGCAGAAGAAGATGAAGCTGGTAATATTTATACAATTGCACATAAACTTAAAAGTAGTGTTGGTCTTTTGAAAGCAAATGCCTTATTACAATTAATAACACAAATAGAAGACATCGCAAGAACAGGTAGTACCGAAGAAATTTCAGGGCTGGTAGAATCAGCATTTAGAGCATATGAAAAAATAGAAGGGCCCTTACAAAAGCATTTACAATCAACAAGTGAAAATTTAAAAATGACCATTTAAACCCTAACTTTTTATAATGACAATACTTGTGGCTGAAGACGAAATAATGATGCGAAAAACAATAGAGTTTCGTCTTAAGAAAGATGGCCATACTGTATTTACTGCGCCTGATGGAAGAGATGCATTACAAAAAATTGAAGAATCTGATTTCGACCTGGTGATCACAGATGTAATGATGCCGTTTGCATCGGGCCTGGAGATAATCTGTGCGGCAAAAAAGAAGGCGATTAAAATACCAGTCATAGTTCTCTCAGCAATGGGCCAGGAAAATATAGTCCTGGAAGCATTTCAGCTGGGAGCAGATGATTACATGATAAAGCCATTTAGTCCAAACGAATTATCCATGAGAGTAAAAAGATTTGCGCCTTATCCCGGTAAGTCCGTCATATAAAACATATGAACCTGCTAACACATTTGTTATATACGCCCCTACTGATCGATGTAAAGCATATTTTCATCAACGTCATCTATATTTTTATTTTCTTACTTGTTGTATTATTTATTTTCATTGCGGCATATTCTATTTATGCCCATAGAAGGGAAATCAATAAAAAGCGATGGGAGGAGGGTATTGCAGATCTTATCAATGAAGCCATCTTTTCAGAGGATGAAACAGGACTTGTGGACATTCATAAGCAACCAGGAAAACTCTTAAACAATGCCCACTACCGGCAATGCTGTATAGATGAAATCATTAAAACCAGGAAAGCACTTTCAGCCACGTCCGGCCACGGACTTAAAACACTTTACGAACGGCTGAACCTTGACAAAGATTCCTTTAAGAAACTATCAAGACGAAGCTGGCAAAAAAAGGCAAAAGGCATACAGGAATTATCTTTAATGGAACAAGGAAAATATGTAAAAAATATATTCCGTCTCACCACACATAAAAATGAAACGGTACGAAATGAAGCACAATGCGGCCTGGTAAGCTACTATGGTTTTTTAGGGTTGCGGTTTCTTAATGTTACACTTCATCCAATAAGTGAATGGCAGCAAATCCAGTTACTGAATAAACTAAGCGCAGTTAAATCCGAAAACACGGCCATGCTGTCCCGGTGGTTGAAGTCTGATATGGAATCAGTAGTCATTTTTTCCATAAAGCTTGCGGCCTTTTATAAAAATTTTGCTGTTTATGATACCGTTATGCATTGCCTTCAACACCGCAATGAAAAGGTAAAAATGCATGTGCTGAAATACCTGGAGACAATCCCGGCAGAAGATGCTCCTGACAGGATCATAAAAGAATACGCAACTGCTGATAAAATATTCCGGCTGGCTATTATAGATACATTAAAACAGATTGGCAATATCAAACAGGTAGCGTTTTTATTGATACAGCTAAATGATAGGGATGATGATATAAAAGCCGCAGCTGCAAAGGCTTTAACTTCCATTCACCCTTCCGGCGGAGCCTTTTTGCAAACGTATTCCTATGCTGAGATCTACCCATGGAAAACAATTTTTCAGCAGGTTAAAAACGAACTGGCCGCATGACCTGGTTAATACAATTTTTTACGTATGGGATATTGCTGTATAGCCTGCTGCTTTTATGCTTTTATCTTTTTATTGGATTTTATTCCATTGGGGAAATAAAAAAATACCTGGGTAAAAATAGTTTTGCTGACTTCCGCATGTTAGCAGCTTCTGATCATCTTCCGGGAATAAGCGTTATTGCACCTGCATATAACGAAGCTGCTAATATTATTGAAAACGTACGATCCATGTTATCTATCCATTACAACAGCCTGGAACTAATAATAATTAACGACGGCAGTAAAGATGATTCTTTACAAAAATTAATAACCGCTTATGATTTGTATAAAACAGACATTTTCATTAACGGCCAGATCCCTACAAAAAAAATAAGAGGGATATATAAAAGTAAAAACCTGGTGTATAAAAAACTGGTTATTGTAGATAAAGAAAATGGTGGAAAAGCTGATG
>JBDSEE010000174.1:0-31767 GCA_039920245.1 Ferruginibacter sp. | reverse complement strand
AACGAAACTGTGGGCGGCTATTTCCCTGGCTGCTGTTCTTTTCTCAGGTGAAAGAACTTCATTCTTTGCCCTTTGTACATCGCAATAGAGATAAGGATCAGTAAACAATCCTAATTTATATTTCGCTTCTAAAATTCTCCTGCACGCTTCTTCAATTTTTTGTGCTGATACTTTTCCTTGTTTAACCGATGCCTGCAATGTTGTTAGAAACCCTTCGTCTACCATATCCATATCCAGACCAGCATTTAAAGCAAGCTCTGATACTTTTTTAAGATCGCCCATTCCATGATTGGTCATTTCATTTACAGAAGTATAATCAGAAACCACAAATCCATTAAAACCCCATTGCTTCCTTAGCAGGTCCGTAAGCAACCATCTATTGCCGGTTGCCGGAATACCATCAATCGTGTTGAATGAAGACATTACACTTCCTACGCCTGCATCCACGGCTGCTTTGTAAGGCGGTAGATATTCATTGTACATTTTTACCCGGCTCATGTCCACCGTATTATAATCCCTGCCTCCTTCCGCTGCGCCATATAAAGCAAAATGTTTTACACAAGCCATTAAAGTATTATTTTTTGAAAGATCGCTGCCCTGGTAACCACGCACCATGGCCGCAGCAATCATACCGCCAAGATATGGATCCTCTCCTGCACCCTCTGCAACCCTTCCCCAGCGTGGATCACGGGCTATATCTACCATTGGTGAAAAGGCCCAACACAAACCATCGGCAGTCGCTTCGCTGGCAGCAATCCGGGCACTACGCTCAATCATAGGCATATCCCAACTACAGGATAAGCCCAATGGAATAGGGAAAGTAGTTTTATATCCATGAATGACATCCGATCCAAATAACAATGGAATTTTAAGACGACTTTTACTCATCGCAATTTCCTGTGCCTGTCGTATTTTATCTACACCAATTACTCCAAATAATCCGCCTACATTTCCCTTGGCAATTTTTGATTCAACATCAGAACTTACCACCGCACCAGTTGCGATACCACCGCCGGGTGTGAGTAAATTCAACTGCCCGATCTTTTCTTCAAACGTCATTTTTTTCATCAATGCATCAATGAAAGTTTTCATCCTTGCCGGTGATGCCTGCTGTGCATTGGATTGAAAAAATGAAAATGTAACGATGAGTTGAATGAGAATTATTTTTTTCATTTTACTTTTTTTAAAAAATATTCAAGTTCATTTATTTGTAATAAGGACTTTCAAATCCAAGTTTTTTCAAACCCGTTTTAATCTCTCCACAATTCATAAATAATTTCCAAAGCAATCCCGTGCGATAATTTTCGATCATCACAATAATAGGCCCCTGGTCTATGGCAAGATAAGAAGATGCATACCAGCTTTTGCTTTCGCTAAAAGCATCCGTAAATCCATATCGCCCCCATATATTTTTTCCGTGAAAATTATAGAAATGCTTTAATGCCTTCATGGATTCTACAGGAGTATATGGGAAGGCCGAAAGTGCCGCAGTAGGGCTAATTACGCCAAGGTCATTCGTGGGTGAATGGCCGCCGTATCCTTCATAATTGTCGCTTGAGGTAAGGCCCCAGCAACTGTCTCCATACCCTTTGAAATGTTTTGGATTATCAACACAGTATTTATAATTAATTAATGTATGATTGTGATTCTGTTCCCAGTAATCTGCGTACTTATCTTTTAACCCATGCGGATCTAATCCTAAAAAAGAATACTGCGAGAAAAATAACGGACCGCCATAATCAAAACCAAGGGGAAGTTTTAAACCATAAAATTCTTTACCGTTTTTAAAAAAACTTCCGGTGGCCCAGCCATTGTCATACACCGATGCCTTGATGGAATGACGGGGTGAAGAGGCTGCCATTATATAAGTGATCAGGCATTCATTCCATCCATGTATAGAAAAATTCATGGCCCAACCGTTATTGGGACTCCAATGCCAGAACAATTCATCACGCCCCTGTGTATGCCAATCCCATTCAGCATCATTCCATAAACTATTGATGCGGTTACGAAGTTCCCGCTCTTTTCTATCTGTGGAATTAAAATATTCTCTTGCACACAACAGTCCCTGGAAGAGATAAGAGGTTTCAACAATATCAGCTCCATCATCCTTTCGGCTAAAGGGGATCGTTTTACCCGTTTGCCCATGCATCCAATGGGGGAATATTCCATGATAACTATTTGCCTTGCCGAGAAACTTTACCATTCTCATGAGCCGGCCAGCAGCAGTATCCCTGCTTATCCAGTTCCTGTTTGCTGCTACAATAATAGCCATAACGCCAAAGCCAGTCCCACCAATAGTAGTTGTTTCTAAACCGTATTCATATGCAATATTACTGCGCTCACGGGCAAGGCCGCTTAGAGGATCAGCAAAGTCCCAGAAATATTTAAAGGTTTGCATTTGCACCAGGTCCAGCAATGCACTATCGGATAAATTATTTTCAAGTTTTGCGTGGTAGATATTTTCCGCTGCCTGCTTTCTCGCTGGTTGGTTATTGCAAGAAAATGCAATTACCATTAAAAGAAAGATTGGAAAATTTTGTTTGCAGGAAAACAAATGCATTTATTTTAGCCTAAAGATACGGAGCTGTGAAACCAAGCCGACGCATTCCATTTTTTATTTCTGGCGCAGAAGTAAATAAGTTCCAAAGAAGCTGGCTGCGATAATTTTCAATCATGACAATAATAGGCCCCTGATCTATAGCTAGTGTTGATGATGCAAACCATGGATCGCTTAATTTGAATGCATCATAAAAACCATATTCGCCCCAAAGCCTGTCACCCAATTTATAGTAAAAGAATTTTAATGCATTCATAGATTCAGTAGGTGTATAAGGCATTGATGAAAGCGCTGCAGTAGGCGCTATTACACCTTTATCATTATTGGGTTCATTGGCTGCATAGCTTCCGGGTATATCGCTTGCCGTAAGGCCCCAGCAAAGATTGCTGTAACCATACCAGCCACGTGGATTTGCTTTGCAATATTCATAATTGATTTTAGTATGATTGGTTGTTTGAACCTGGTAATTAGCATAAGCATCATTCAGGCCTGTAGGATTAATTCCCATAAAGGAATAATGTTCTAAAAACATTGGGCCCCCATTGGATGGGCCCAGCGGCAATGTATAGCCGTAATATGAATTGCCATTTCGCATCGAGCCATTACTTGCCCAGCCATTGTCGTATACAATTTTAGGAATTGAATCAGTTTTTGAAGATGACGCCATCACGTAAGTTATCAAAGCTTCGTTCCAACCTTTTACCTGGGCATTTATAAACCAGGCCCGGTCAGGGCTCCAATGCCAGTATAAAACATTCTGGTTGTTCTGCCTGAACCAATTCCATTCTACACCGTTAAAAATTGCATTGATCTTGTTTCTAAGATCTGTTTCTATTGGATCTGCCATGCTAAAATATTGCCTTGCACAAATTAGTCCCTCCAGCAGGAATGATGTTTCCACTATATCAGCACCATTGTCATTACTTCCGAAAGGAATTGTTGCACCAGTTACTCCATTTATCCAATGAGAAAATGCACCATGATAGCGGCTAGCGTTATTAGTTAAAAAATTAGTGATCTTCAATACCCTGTCCCTTCCTTCTGTCCTGGTAATAAAATTTCTGTTGACTGCAGAAACGATTGCCATGATTCCAAAACCTGTTCCACCACTTGTAACAAGGTCACCACTATTATTTCGTTCTCTTGCCATACCACTAACAGGATGGCCAAACTCCCAGAAATATTTAAATGTTCTTCTCTGTATGGTATCTAATAACTGGTTGTCTGTAAGCAATGGAAACTTATCCGAAGAATCCATTTTTGTTACAAAGCCGCCCTGGAAATCTGATAGAAGATTGCTGCCATGCGCAGATTTGAGTGAAGTGGTAGCTAAAAAAACATAGCGCATTAATGGTTTCAATGATGTTTGAGATTGCAACACGACAACACTGTCATTTTGTTCAAAAAAATAATTAACAGGAATAACTAATGTACCATTTTCTAAAAGGCTTATGCTTGTAGTGGCTGTATTCCTATTTACCGGAGCATTAAAGATCAATTTTATCGAAGACTGATAAGGTACATTGTACTGTGTCGGTGCTGTATTACCATTAATACTAAAGCCTGTTCCTGAAAAAGGCGAAACCAAAATGCTGTCTTCCTTTTTACTGCAGGAAAATAGCAAACTGACTGCACAAAATAATATCCCGTTTTTTATCATAGATACACGATTGAAAACAAAAAGGCTGCCGATGTTGCGGCAGCCTTTTTTAAAAAATAATAATTATCTACCTGCTTTACCTAAATGGTATAGTGCAGTGATCTCGTCAGTAGTTAATAATTTATTATACAAACGGACCTCATCAATTTTTCCTGTAAATCCTGTTGTCCAAAGATCTGCAGACACTGTTTTACCAGGTATATTATTATACCATCCACCGATGATAACCTCTCCTGGTGTATACTTAAATGAATTGGTGCCCCTGTTTTCAAATAAGGTATTATTTACCTGAGCACTATCGGCATAAATACGGAAAATGCTTTGAGCACCTGTGCCACCCGCAGGATTGTAAGTAGTTACAACATGAACCCATTGTCCTGTGCCAGCTTTTTTCACCACTTTATAATCTGTTCCTGCAACTCCATAATTGTTTACAGCGTCTTGTAGTCCACCAGAAGCATCCTGGTATAAAGATTTAAAAAACATAGTATCTGAAACCGCAGCGTAAGCACCTGCTTCATAGGTCTCATTTATACTTCCGAAGAGCTGCCCTGGCCTTGTAGCCTGGAAAATTGAGTAAGGGTGATTATTTGCAGGCGGGTTACCCCCGGCAACAAAGTTGTTAGTAGCCTGTACCCAAGCACTAAGCGTCCAGGCCTGGCCGTTTGCGAGATTGGTTAACGGACTAGCAGAATAAATATAACCGTTAGCAAATTGTGCACTTTGCCCTTTCACACCTGTCGTGTATGTTACATTTGATGATGAAGTTGCAGTTAAATTACGCTTTGTGTCAGTACCATTACCATCTAATGGCCAATACGCAATCAGGTTTGCCGATGCTACTGCATCTGAGTTTGCGTAACCATTAATATTTGGTAATGCGACGTCATTATTGCTGCTGCATGCTCCCATCATAGATGTCATCGCTAATGCCGCGACGATCAATTTGTAGTTTGTTATTCTTTTCATTTTTTTTTTGATTTGTTACGTTATGAAATAAAATTGTTATGATTAAAAATATCCGGGATTTTGTTCGAGCCTGTTTCCACTTAGGTCTCTTTGGGCCTGTGGTATGGGAAATAGGTTATGTTTGGGAGATACATAAGGTTTGCCCAAGGCTTGCAAGACTGCGGCAGCCCGTCCTGTGCGTTGTAAGTCAAACATACGATCATGTTCCATTGCCATTTCCACCCTTCTTTCTTTATAAATTATGTTACGCATATTTGCCTGGCTTATTGCATTAACTGGTAATAGCCCTGCCCTTACTCTCAATTGATTCAAAGCTAATTTTGCCGCCGTAGTATCACCCAGTTCATTGGCAGCTTCAGCTTTTATCAGCAGGACCTCCCCATAGCGAAATATACGATAGTTTTTATTCGTTTGCTCATCGTCACCGTTAAATGTTTCCTGAGTCTTACTGATATAAGATTTATAATTACTGTAAGGATTGGGCGAACCTGGATTTACGACAAAGCCATCCCATAAAGTCTGGCCACGTTTCATGATGGTTGCGTCTCTTCTTTTATCGCCTGGCTCATACGCATCATACAGGTTTTGTGTTGGTGAATTAAAACCCCAACCCAAACCACCAGGACCGTTAGGACCTTGTACAAGTGAATACTGCTGCACTCCTTTATTTGGAGTTATGCCGATTGCATTTACTTCCCATATTGATTCTGATGAGAATTCTCCAACCTCTCTCCATATCAATGCATAATCCGTCATCAGTGAATATTGACCCGAGCCAATAAGTGCATCTGCAAGTCCATTTGCCCTTGCCCATTTTTGTTGATACAGAGAAACTTTTGCAAGCAATGCCTGTGCTGCACCCCTGCTTACCCTTCCTCGTTCAGAAGTAGTAAGTACCGGTGGTAATTTTGCAATGGCATCATTCAGGTCTTCTTCAATAAAAGCATAAATGGTAGCGGCACTTGCCCGTACACTTGCTTCTTGTATCTCCTGCTGGGAAGTAAGCACATGATCAATTTTAGGAACTCCTCCAAATATTCTTATTAAATTCCAGTAAAAATATGCCCTCAGTGTTTTTGCTTCACCGATGTACCTGTCTTTATCTTGTGCAGGGATATTTATTGTTGGTATAAATTTCAATGCGTATGCAGCCCTCCCTATCCCTTCAAAATTTCCCCGCCATACTTCGTCAAAAGAAAGGCTGGTAGGATCGAAAGTCCAGTCATCTAATTTATTTTTATCAGTACCCGTATCGCCTGAATAACTTCCTTTTTCTGCATCATCAGATGTAATGCTTGATATACCGATCCAGGAGAATGTGTGCACATTCCAATCGTACAATTTTGAATAAACGGCAGCGATCAACCTTTGTGCTCCGTCTGTAGGATTATTGATAAGATCATTGATGGTAACGGTCCGTGGCTCTTCAGTTAAAAATGATTTTTTACAGCCAATTGCAAGGACCAAAACCAGCAGGAAACAACAGATGGATATTTTATTTATAAAGCGCATGACTTATAATTTTTTATTTTTTTTAAAACTGAACATTTACCCCCAGCATATAGCTTGCTGAAATTGGATATGCATTCAACTCAATTCCTGATGCAAGCGGAGACCCTGGCAACTCGGGCGTAAATCCCGTATAATTCGTAAACATAAATGGATTTTGTGCACTTGCATAAACCCTTAAACTTCGCAATGGGGAATTGGTATTTTTTATTTTGAATGTATATCCTGCTGAAATATTATTTATCCTAACATAAGATCCAGATTCAACAAAATAATCACTAACGGTAGCTGTGCCATTGTATGCCCGTGGGTAATTATTTATTCCTGATCCGGGAGTCCACCTCCTGATGGCAACGTCGTATTCGATATTGTAATTTCCTCCAAAACGAAGACCTTTCTTTGCGTTGTAAACTTTGTTACCTGCGTTGCCAAAAATATCCAATGCAAAGTCCCACTGTCTCCAATTAAAAGTAGTGTTAAGTCCATAATAAACTTTGGGCTGGTATGAACCTGCAAAATACTTGTCCTTTTCGTCAATCACTCCATCAGCGTTCATATCTAAAATTTTAAAATCACCCGGCAAAGCTCCTGTAAGATGAGGATAAGCAGCTACATCCGCATCTGTCTGGAAAATACCATCTGTTTTATATACATAAAATGAGCCGATTTCATGGCCTACTGTTGTACGTGTGGAAGAAGATCCGTTACCCAGGTCGCCACTGATCAATGCCTGCCCTATACCAACATTTTTTACATCATTTTTGTTGAAGGTGACATTTCCTTTTATGCTATATCTAGCGTTTGTATTTATTCTATTTGCCCAGCCCAGTGATAGCTCAACACCCTGGTTTAATATTTCGGCAGCATTGGTTATAAAATCTGCGCCAAAACCTATAGATGGCAGTTCGATGCGATACAAAGCATCCGTTACATCTTTGTGATAGTAATCTATTTCTCCTGTGAGTTTATTATTCAAAGCGGTAAACTCAATCCCAAGATCAAATTCCTTTACAGTTTCCCATTTCAGTTTTGGATCTTTTAAAGAAGTTACTGTGGCACCATCGTAACGATTTGTTCCGAAATATGCATAAAAATGTTCGCTTGGATTCAATGCAAATTGATTAGCAGGCACCACATCATTTCCAGACAAACCATAGCTCGCTCTTAACTTGAGGTAATCAAATGTTTTCTGATCCGCCATAAATTTTTCCTTGCTAATAATCCAGCCCACACCTACGGCAGGAAAATTTCCCCACTTATTAGACGGGGCAAAATTGCTGCTTCCATCCCGGCGGAAAGTTGCATTTACTAAAAACTTTTCCTGGAAAATATAGTTCGCCCTGATAAACCAGGATTCCCTGCGGAAGTAATCCCCAATTGGGTCACGGAAGTTTTGTTGCCCCCCGGCAGTATCTTTAAAATTTAATTTCCATGCGCTTTCATTATTAGGAATAGTTCCATCATTAATGTTAGCCCTGCTGCTCCAGCCATTTCTTCTTTCCGCTGTATGACCTGCAGTAAGTTTTAGTGAATGATCTGTTCCAAATTTGCGGTCGTACGTTATAAAATTATCCCAGGTCCATTGGTATATACTATCCTTTGAAAAACTCAAGTCAGCTTTTTCATTTTTTTGTGCTGCAGTGGTACCGTCAGGCAGGAAAGTTTGGTAAACGGGGGTATAATTCCAACCGTTATTCTGTTCAGCATCTATGCCAAAAGAAGAGCGGAATGAAAGTCCTTTTATAATTTGGTATTCTCCCCACAAAGATCCGGTGGCCCTGTTGCCATAGCTGCGGTTATTAGTTGTCTTCAGGGTTGCATAAGGATTTCCAACGTTACTTTTCGTGGTATTACCATAGCTGCCATCAGGATTTACAGCGTTAAAAATCGGCGCAGCATTATAGGCAGAACTAAAAAGACTAAAAGGTTTATTCTCTGATTTGTAATGTGAGAAAGCCAGGTTATTGCCAATCTTGAACTTTGATGTTACAGCATAATCATGGTTTATCCTTGCTGTGATACGCTGGTAATTATTATCAAGTAAAATTCCATTCTCATTTAAGTAACCGCCAGAAATATAAAAGCGGTATTTCTTTTTGCCCCCGGATAGAGAGAGGTTATGATTTTGAAAAATAGCGGGTCTTGTAATTTCTTTGTACCAATCAGTAGATCCGGTAATATCTGATTCTAGAATTGCAGGTGCATTGGCAGCATCATTGGAATAAACAGCATATAAATTCGGTCCAGCCATGTCAACCAAATGTGTAAGCATTCTTACGCCGGCAAATGCATTATAGTTAATTGTAAATTTTGAACGGTTACCAGCTTTGGTTGTAATCAGGATAACACCATTAGCAGCTCTTGCACCATAAATAGCGGTAGAGGATGCATCTTTCAATACATCCACACTCAAAATATCAGCGATATTGATGTTCCTAATGTCTTGTGTAATAATACCATCAACTACGTAAAGCGGGTCTGCTCCGCCGAGGATAGAACCCGTTCCCCTAATTCTTACATTCGGAGCACTTCCTGGAGCACCGCTATTAATGATTTGTACACCAGCGGCCCTTCCCTGTATTGCCTGTGTTGCTGATAGCGCCGGAAGGTTCGCTATCTCGGCCCCTTTTACAGAACTGGATGAACCGGTAAGATCTCTTTTACGGGATGTACCATAACCAACCACAATAACTTCTTCACCGGTTTTTACATTGCCAGATAATGTTATTGATATAGTGGTTTTGCCACTGACAGGCACTTCTAAATTTCCTAATCCAACATAACTAAAAAGCAGAACCCCATTTGTTGGAACAGTGATAGTATAATCACCACTTGAATTGGTGCTGGTTCCGGTATTACTTCCTTTTAATTGTACGCTCGCCCCTGATAATGGATTTCCATTTACATCGGTAACTTTTCCACTAACCGTTATATCAGTTTGAAACATATACGGACCATTATTCCTGCCAGCCTGCAAGCTTTGCTGGCAAAAAAAGAATACCAAAAAACTAAGACTAATAAATCCTTGCTTTATATTAAAATATGGCCGGCATTTACCAGTTAAATGGGTAATAAATTGAATCATAGCAATCGTTTAATTATAAATACGTGTTTATTCACTGGTGTCACATGGAGTATGTGCTCTAAAGTTATCGTAAATTTAAACAACAGCTTGCATTATGTTGGGAGCTTCTCTATATTATCTGTGGATAAAACTAGTAAGATGCCTGAATGTCACTCAGGCCGTACTGGCATTTTATTTGATGTTGTAACATCGAATAATTAAATTATACAATTTATGAAAATACAAATACAAAGAGCCGCTGAAAGAGGTGGCGCTAATTATGGATGGCTGAATGCAAAACATTACTTCAGTTTTGGTGGATACCATAATCCCGAAAAAGTTCATTTCGGGCTACTGAGAGTTTTGAATGATGATATAGTAACTGGCGGTGGTGGTTTTCCTACTCACCCGCATGACAATATGGAAATTGTTACAATCCCACATACAGGCGCATTACAGCATAAAGATAGCTCAGGTGGAAACGGTATTATTAAAGCTGGTGACGTACAGATAATGAGTGCCGGTACTGGTGTTGAACATTCAGAATTTAATGCAAGTAAAACGGAAGCAGTAAATCTTTTCCAGCTTTGGGTATTTCCAAAAGAAAGAAATATAAAACCACGCTATGATCAACGAAATTTTTCGATTGATGAAAGACAAAACAAATGGCAGGTTGTTGTATCGCCAAGGGAAGAAGACAACGGATTATGGATAAACCAGGATGCCAGGTTCTCACTTACAAAATTGTCTGCCGGTTCCAGCATTGAATACAAAAACGCATTTTCGGGAAACGGAGTTTACCTGGTTGTTATTAATGGAAGCGCTGAAGTAGATGGCGAGAAATTAAATTATAGGGATGCCGTAGGAATTTCCGGAACGGATGAGTTTACAGTTACCGCCAGCGAAGATGCAGAACTACTTGCTGTAGAAGTACCGATGAATTAATTTGAAACTGTGAAAATTATTAATGGCATTTATAAGAAAACTGCAAGCGCCCTGGTTGTGCAGGAATGCCGGGCTGTGCATCACCGCTCATAGATACTTTTACCACATACATATCAACGGATTGCTGGTAGTTTGTAAATTGTGAAACTGCAGAGTCGAGCAGCGCACCCGTACCATCATAATACCGAACTTTTATATCTTTCATCGCATTGAAAGAACGCTTTCCAAAATTAAAGAACTGGTTGTAAGCAGCCCTTTCTTCTTCATCTGGAAAAATATATATGTAATTTTTTGGAATGATAGACGAGTAAAAAGTTAAACTAGCATCGCTTTCAAGCTGGCCCGTAAATAAGTTTTTGTATGTCATACTCACCATATTTCCACCGCTATAATTGTAATCAACCTGTTCGTATGGAATGTTTAAAGCAGATGATAGGGCCTTTGTCTTTTTAATAAGATTCCCATTTGTATTATAAGTAAATAACTGGTCGTAAAAAGGCGAGGCAGGATTCCCGGGATCAACGAGACCATGAAACTTTATAATTTGCTTACTCGTTGCATCCCGGATAAAATATTCATCTGCATTCACATGAAATGTATCAGCAATTGTTACAATATCAGCGAAGGAGATAATAAAATTCGAGAGACTGTCAAACTCAATAATAGTAACAGCGTTATCTGAAGCATTTATATTGGCCGCTAAAGATCCTGTAGGAATAAGGCCACTTGTATCCTGGTAATCAATTTTTGCAATACGACAATTTAGTCCAATGATAGAAGGATCTGTACCGCCATCGTTCTCTTCACTGCTTTCTTTTTGGCAGGAAAAAAGCGTTAGTGCCAGCAAGCAACCAGAAACAATCAAAAGATTTGATCTCATAGTTGTATTTTGAATTAAGCAATTCCAACTTAACTTATTAAAATACGAAACCAAGTTTATAGTATTTGTACCCGTGTTGCTTCCGTTATATCGGTTTGTGTTACGGGAACATCATTTGACTTGGAATAAATATTTCCTTTTCCTTTAGCATACCAGATCTCTTCTTCGCCAACAGGTGTATCGCCTGCTCCAAAGTTTATGATATAAGTGTACTTCACTTTTATGATATTAGAATAGCTTATTGATGATACTGTTGCTGTCGCACCTTTTGCTAAAATGAGTGCAGTTATTTTTACTGTAACAGGTGCTCCGCCTATGGTATTTGGAGCAAAGTTAGTTGTCCATGTAGCATTTGTTGCCAGTGAAGAATCTAATACAATAACTTCTTTATTTACCGGGTTGTCCAAACCAACATCACCATAATACTCGTAGTAAACAGCGCCATTTTTTCTATGGTAAGCGGTATCATAAGGTGCACCTGTATCAATGTATTCAAATATCTTATAGGTCTGGGCAGATTTGACAATGGTGTTGCTGCTAACCTTGATGAATGTTGTATCAGCAGAGGTACCACCCAGAAGTTTATATGACTAGTTAGAGCCTACTGTTTCCGGAATATAATCAAGGTTCACTGGCGGTGCTGTGCCTGTAACCGTAATGGAAAATGTACAACTTGATGTAGAAGCCGTTGCCGTAAAATTATTTGCTCCGGGAGCAGCGGGCGTGCCAGTTCCGGTAAGAACGATAGGCTGTGGACCCGTTCCCGTAAAAGTGCCTGAGCCTGTAAACGTATATCCATTTACAGAGGCAACAGTAATTGTATAAGTGCCAGCTGTTACAACAGTTGCCATTAAAGTAACGGTGTTAGTAGCAGTCAGAGCAACGCCTGTGTTATAAGTTCCTGCTCCTAAAACTGCACCAGAACAAACACCTGCAGCATTATTTAAAGTAAATACAGCAGTACCTCCTCCACCTCCTGCAGCAATTACTGGCATGGTGAACGTACAGGTATTAACTAAATTACTTACTGTTACAGGTATGTTGCCTGCAAGTGTGGGTGTGCCCACAGCGCTAAGGGTTACCTGTTGCGGGCCCGTGGTAGTAAAGTTTCCGGCGGCAGCAAAGGTTAAACCCGGAGGTGTTGATGTAGCCCCGAATGAATATACACCGGGCGTTGTAACATTTACAGTTACTTGTATGGTATTGCTTGCATCTAAGGCGGTTCCTACTTTATAAATGCCATTAATCTGTGGTGTAGTGCATTGCCCGGGTGCCCCGCCGAGGGTATAGATTGCTATAGTTGTACCGACACCTACAACTGTAATATCAACATTACATGTGTTGGCACCATATTGAATGGTGAAACTATTTACTCCTGCAGCAATGGGCTTGCCTGTAGGGTATAGCCGTACAGTATTCAATCCTGTCACTCCAAAATTTCCCTGGCCCTTAAAAGAGTAACCATTAATGGTATCAGATTTTATTTGGTAGAATCCTATTGCAGAAACATCCACCTGCACTTCGATATAGTTAGAATTTGATAGCAACGAGTCTGCTTTGAAAACCCCATTTACAGTAGATGGAAGACAATCTCCGGTAACATCTGATTTTAATGTGCCGAGAGAGGTACCCCCATTTTCGATACTGAGTTCCTTTTGGCAGGCAAGAAAACTGATTGCTAATGCAAGTAAGGATAGGGAGGAAAGTTTGAAAATTTTCATATTGTTTATTTGGTTTTTTATTCATCTCTAATAATGCCACAGTATCTAACTACTTGCATCTCATTATTATTTCATGAACTTATTAGTTTTTTTTTGATAAGGTATTTATTGAACCTGGGATGCATCATCTACTAACGCAGCAGTTTCAATTGTATGATTGCGATCAACCTCTTTTTGCTGCCTGAAAAATCTTTTTTGAAATAATAAAATGGTAATAACTCCTAAGCTGATCGATGCATCGGCAAGGTTAAAGATAGGTCTAAAAAACAAAAACTCCTGCCCACCCCAAAAGGGAAACCAGGAAGGAAAGTGTGTGTCGATGACAGGAAAATAAAGCATATCCACCACGTTGCCATGTAAAAAGTTGGCGTAACCATTTTTAGAAAAATGAGCCAATCCCTGGTAACCCATATAATCATTCATCTGTGGGTCGTAAATCATTCCTTTGTCAAATATTAACCCATAAAAACAGGAATCTATCAGGTTTCCTAAAGCACCCGCATAAATCAAAGCTGCACAAACAATAAATCCTTTATGATATCCACCCTTTATTATTTTTCCAAGATACCAGGTGCCAAAAACTACTGCCCCCAATCTGAATACGGTCAAGGCCAGTTTTCCCCAGTTACCGCCGAACTTCCAGCCATAAGCCATACCGGGATTTTCAACAAAATATAATTGAAACCAATTACTTACAATATGACGGGAACTGTTTAAAGGAAAAGTTGTTTTTATATATATTTTTAATAATTGGTCGGCCAGGATTACCAGTGTTATTATTAATACCAGGTGTTTACGCTTCATTAATTTTTTTTTATGCTTTACCGCCAATGCGGAAGGAGGCTGCGGCACAAAGATAAGTTTCCGTTGTTATTCTTCGTAATATACCCGTTTTACCCTTTGAGAAATATTCGTTAGTATTTCATAAGGTATGGTAGATGCCCAGGATGCTAATTCCGAAACGGGCAACACCTCACCAAAGACAGTTACTTCGTCTTCTTCACCGGCAGCTATTCCGGTAATATCTATCATGGTCATATCCATGCACACGTTGCCAATTACAGGTGCCAAGCTTCCGTTTATAAACATTTTCCCTTTTCCATTGCCAAGCGTCCTCGGATACCCATCTGCATAACCAATGCGCACTGTTGCAATAATGGAATCTTTTTCCAAAATTGCTTTACGCCCATAACCAACAGAATCTCCCTTTTTTACTTTTTTCACCTGGGATACTGTTGTTTTTAAAGTGGTAACATTTTGTAATTTCTTTTGCATGGCAGCATCCGGATTTATTCCATATAATCCTATACCTAATCTAACCATATCCATTTGCATTTCTTTGTGACGATGAATAGCAGACGTATTGGCAATATGTCTTAAAAATTTATGACCGGTTACTTTTTTTATCCCATCGGACATTGATACAAAAAGTTTCCATTGATGATTAGTAAAATCATCCTGACTAATATCATCGCTGGCCACAAGGTGAGAAAAGACAGATACAATATGCAAGGAGATATCTACCGAAATAAGTTCACAGAGTTTTTCAATGTCATCCTTTTCAAAACCAAGCCGGTGCATTCCTGTATCTAATTTTATATGCACCGGATAATGACTTATTCCCTGGGTAAGTAAATAATCTTTAAATGCTTTCAGAATATTAAATGAATATAACTCAGGCTGAAGGTTGTTGGCAATAATGCTTTCAAATGCTTTGGCTTCTGTATTCATAACCATGATAGGTAAATGAATGCCAGCCCTACGAAGTTCAATCCCTTCATCAGCATAAGCAACGGCCAGGTAATCAGCGCCCTCATGTTGCAGCAAGCTAGCCACCTGGAAGCTTCCACTGCCATAACTAAAAGCCTTCACCATTGCCATCAACTTTGTCCCCGGAGCCAATAGCTTTTTATACGTTAAGAAATTATGCCGGAGTGCATTGAGATTTATTTCAAGAATAGTTTCATGATTTTTCTGCTCAAGCAACTGGCTAATCTTTTCAAACTCAAAGGTTCTTGCTCCTTTTAATAAAATTGTTTCATCTCTAAATTGTAGTGCTGGTATGGCAGAGATCAATTCTTCTGTAGTATTGAAAAAATGCATTTGTTCTATTCCTGAAAATAATTGCTGATGCAATGACAATTGATTTCCGATGCCAATAAAACGAAACAATTTTTTCCTGGCTAATACTTCCGCAATAGTTTTATATAATTGATTAGCCGGTTGACCGGCCTGAAATAAATCACTTAAAATCACCGTATGCTTTTTATGCCTCGGATGCTGGCTCAGAAAATCCAGTGCAATGCTGAGAGAATTAATATCAACGCTATAACTATCATTAATAATCGAACAATTACTTATCCCTTCTTTTAGTTCAAGCCGCATTTCCACTGGCCGTAGTTGTCGCATTTTTTCAAATATCTTATCAGCAGGAATATCTAATTTAAGTAAAACACAACAACAGCTTATAGCATTATTGACAGAGGCTTTATCAGTAAATGGAATAAAAAATTTAAACGATTCATTTTTCCAGGAAGCGGTTAATAAAGTTCCATTCTGTCCTCTTTCTGTTTGCAGGATAGTTAGATCAGCTCCCGGCTTAAAGCCCCAGGTAAATAACTGCATACCGGGGTTTTGCGTCTTTACAAATTGCCGAACCCCTTCTTGCAGTAATCCATCATCATTTGAATATATCAACATTTTTGCTTGCGTAAATAATGCAAGTTTCTCATTTATCTTTTGAGAAACACTTTCAAATCCCTCTGCATGTGCATCACCTATAAAAGTTATTAATCCAAAATCCGGATCAATAATTTTTTGCAGCCGGCTCATTTCTTTTATGGTAGAAATACCAGCTTCAATGATGGCAAGGTTGTATGCTTCACTCATCTGCCAGATGCTTAGCGGTACCCCAACTTGCGAATTATAACTCCTGGGACTACGAATGATATTAAATTCATTTGACAATAATTGATATAACCATTCCTTCACAATAGTTTTTCCATTACTCCCAGTAATGCCAATTACGGGAAACTGAAATTTATGCCGGTGATGTGCAGCAATTTGTTGCAATGATCCTAACACGTCAGGAACCAATATTATATTAGCCTCGGCAAATAATGAAAGTTCTATATCATCAACGCTTTGAATAATGAAATTCCGCAGGTTTTTATCATAGAGTTCTTTTATAAAAACATTTGCATTTCGTTTAGCAGTATTGATAGCAAAGAACAGTGTGCTGTCAGGTATTAACATTTTCCTGCTGTCAGTAAGCAACCTTGCAATAGATGGATTGCTACATTGTTGCAAAGGTTTTACTTGTAGCACGTCAGCGATCTCAGAAAATAATATTGAGCTCATTTCTTACCCAGGTTTTTTGTTTTCTTCCTATCAGAATATTCTTCCTGCTGTGTAATAAAAACTGAATACAAAATGGATGCTCCAATGCATACAACAATAACCATTAAGGATGTCCAGACAGGCACTTCTATCCAATGTTCAATGATCATTTTTGCACCAATAAACAAAAGCACTATTGCAATTCCCTGCTGCAAATAACTGAATTTAGCTGCAGCTCCCCGTAACAGAAAAAAAAGACTTCTTAACCCAAGCACTGCAAAAATATTTGAAGAATAAATGAGTAATTTATCTTCCGGGTTAGGTATAATGGAAAATACTGCAGGAATACTATCTATTGCAAAAACAATATCGATAAGCCCCAGCATAACGACCACCATTGCCAGCTTTGTTAGATAGGTTTTATTGTCTAACCGGATAAAGAATTTTCCGTGTGGTTCCTTATTGGTAGTAGGCAGAAATTTTTTCATAGCCCGGTACGCCCAACTTTCTTCTGGATTAAATTCATGATCTTCCTTTGTCCCAAACATTTTAATGCCGGTGAATATCAGGAAAGCTCCAAACACATACATAATCCAGCCAAACCTTGATACAAGTTCTGTTCCTATACTTATAAAAATAATGCGGAAGATGATTGCCATTAAGACACCCAGCAATAAAACCCTTGAGTAATTTG
The DNA here is from genome assembly GCA_039920245.1 of Ferruginibacter sp. Lineage (GTDB taxonomy): Bacteria > Bacteroidota > Bacteroidia > Chitinophagales > Chitinophagaceae > Ferruginibacter. Next base: position 14,426 of record JBDSEE010000174.1, on the reverse strand, counting down.
ATGCGTGTACCTTAAAAAAAGAAAATATAATAATGAAAACAAAAATATTGTCAATGGAAAGGGACCATTCAAGAAGATATGCAGATACATACTGAACCATATCCAGGCGACCGTTTTCGTACCAGATAAATGCTGCAAACAAGCCAGATAAAAGCACCCAAAAAAAAGTTTGCACCAGCGCCATTCTGAGGGTTACAACAGCATTTTTCTTGCTTAATAAACCAAGATCTATTACCAATGCTAATAAAATAACGCCGCTAAAAACGAGGTATATCAGTGTAGTTGTACTCATTAAATATTCCCTTTTGTATATTTCCTTTTTCTATGCCACTGAAAAAACAAACCGAATAAAATTACTGCAAGTATTGGCGTAGCTATATTTAATAATTGCCAGGAAGTTTTTTCTTTTTCAATTTTTTTTGGATTTAAAAAGTAAGGAGTGTAATCTTTGGACTTTGCTTCCATCAATCCATTTTCATTTATAAGATATTCCACACAGTTTTGTAAAAATGAACGGTTTGCTAGCGGATAAGTTTGCTGGCCTTTTACCATTGAATAAGGATTAACACCCATCGGCAACGGTTCTTGTTTATAAAATTCATTTAGAACGATATCACCGTCTGCAACTACGATCATCTTATTATCTTTTTTACTTTCAGAATAATAATCTACCCCGTAGTAATTAAATGTATCTAATTGTGACTGTGAAATCCGGTTCTTATAAAGTGAAGTGAATTTTCCTTCCATTAAAACAGCGATCGGAATATTTGATTTATTAAAAAGGGCTTTGTCCGGTTCCTGCCTATTTTCTTTTGTACTAATTATTGCCGGTGTACTTATGGTACGGCTGTTTTCAGATGTGGAAAGCAATATGGTGCGTTTCAAACCTTCCGCATCAATGGATGTATCTATCGAGTTTGCAAAACGAGAGCTAATAATTCCAAGATTTTTATTTATAAGGTGCGTTGGTTTCGTTTGAATTAACGGGAAATAATTCCAGCTTATTAATTGATATTGACTATTTCCATTTAAATCAAAAGGGTACTTATCGCATTGCAGGTCCATGACAATATCTGAATTGATTCTTACGCCATATTTGAAAAGCAAATCGTTTAAACCTAATTCCCTATCATAGGCAACCACTTCATTATTAGCCTTAATACTGTCCATTTCAGCATTTAGTTTATCCTCAAATAAAAGTAGTTTACCACCCCGCATCACATATTGATCAATTTTTAATTTTTCATCTTCATTGAAAGCAATCGTAGGCTTTACAATTATTAATATTTTAAAAGTGTCAGGTATAAATTTTATTCTATCCAAATTGAGTGCAAATAATGTATCATCATATTGCAACATCGTTCGCAAGTCGTATGATTCAGGGCCAACAGCTTCTCCATTTCCTATACTATAAGCTACCATTGGCTTTGTTGTGCTTTTCAGCCTCGTAATTGAATTGCTAAAGGCGTATTCAAGCATTGCTTCCGAACTATTTATTTCGGAAACAGTAAGGTTAATACTATTTCCTGCGTATAAACTTATAAGATCTAACTTCTCCTTATATGCAGCCATTGCTACCGGGTAGATCTTTAATTGTTGTTCGCCACTTTTTATTTGAGCGTTAACTATTAATGGAGCTGCACCCATTGATTGCAAAGTATCTGCCCATGATGTAGAAGTGCCCTCTACCATATCATCAGGATCAATAAATTTATATTGAAATTTACTTCCGTTAATCTCCCTGAATTCATTCAGTAATTCTTCTGTAGATTTTGCAAGCTTTGTAAAACCGCTATTGCTTGCGCCTTTCAAAAAGACTGTAACATTTACTTTATCGTCAAGGTTTTTTAATAATGTTTTAGTAGGGCTGGAAAGTGTAAATCTTTTTTCATTGGTAAGGTCCAAACGGGTATGCCAAATGGAAGCTGCCCAGTTTATGGCAACCAGCATCACCAGGAAAAAAATTATAACCCCTTTTTGGTTCAAAATATTTTTAAATTTCATTTACGTTTGTTCAACATTTTTACTGTGACCATCAAGGCGAAAAAAATGAGGCTTAGAAAATAAATTATATCTCTGCTATCCATCACCCCCCTGCTTATGCTTCTGTAATGAAAATCGATGCCCAACATCTCGATATAATAATCAGCACCAGCTTGAAATACTGGGATGTGGCTGATTGCATTAAAGCCAAAATAAATGATAAGACAAATGCTGGCACTAATAAGAAAAGATACAACGGCATTGGTTGTAAAACTGCTGCAGCAAAGGCTGATGGCGGCAAAAACAAATGCTAATATAAAAAGCCCGATATAACTTCCGGCAATTCCACCACTATCAATATTTCCTGTGGTACTCAATATTTTAATAGTTAAAACATAAATCAATGTGGGAAGTATCACAAAAAACAGCACTATGATAATGGCCAAATATTTACCCAAAACTATATCCCTGGTTCGCAATGGCAGGGTTTTTAACGTTTCAAAAGTCCCCGTGCGAAACTCATCTGAAAAACTTCGCATGCTTACTGCAGGAACAAGAAACATTAATATCCATGGAGAAAGCTCAAAGAATTTATCCAGGTTCGCATAGCCGTAATCAAAAATGCTACTGTCTGGTAATACAAATAAAAACATACCGTTCACCACGAGGAATACCAGTATGGCTATATAACCTGTAAGACTGCTAAAAAACTGGGTAAGCTCTTTTTTTGATATGCTCCACATGAAATTAAAATTGCTGCAATTTAGCATATACCAGCATTATAGTAATATTCATTATATCGGGTTGGCTAAAATTCAATTGACTATGCAGCATTATGGACTATTTTTTTGTCTTGCTTTATATATTGAGTTAATTAAAATTGCTCATGAAAAAATTGATTATTAAATTTTCAACACGTTTGTTTTTGAGTTTTATAGTTTTTTTAATCGTAAGATAATTACGTTTGTTTACCAAAACCAACAGCCGCCCCCGGAAGATCCGGGGGTATTTTTTTTCAAATCCTGTACACGTCCATTCCTTGGTATTTAATTTGCTATGCAGGTATCGAAACTAAACCCAATTGGGAAACAGCATCTTTGCTGATTTAACTTAAAAATGAAAAAATGAAGACAAAACTGATGGCGGCAATTGCAATTTGCTTTTTTGCAATTACAGCTACTGCACAAAAAACTGAAATTGGATTTAAAGCCGGGGCAAACTTCGCTACTTTAAACACAGAAGCAAGTCCGAACCCTTATAAAATGAAAACCGGCATTCATGCAGGCTTGTTAGCTCATATTCATCTCACTGATAAATTTGCCTTACAGCCCGAAGTAGTTTATTCAGGACAGGGAGCTAAAGCAGATTCGGGTCCTGGAGAAATTAATCTTGGATATTTGAATGTTCCTATCCTGGGTCAGTACATGTTTGCAAATGGTTTCAGGTTAGAAACGGGTCCACAGGCAGGCATATTATTAAGCGCCAAGACAAAATATAATGGCGTAACTGAAGACGTAAAAGATGAATTAAAGGGTTTTGATTTTGCATGGGCATTTGGCCTGGGATATAAAAGCCCAATGGGACTAGGTGTTGATGCCCGTTATAATCTTGGTTTAAGTGACATCAATAAAGATAACACTGGTGGTTCTGTAAAAAACAATGTATTCCAGGTTGGATTATTTTACCAGCTTAAGTAGTAGTTTTATTTAAGATTTTTGTAGGGCATCTTGGGTGCCCTTTTTTTTTGCAAAGGAATGAGCGATTTTTTTATGATGCATGAAAAAAAATATTATCTTCCTTCCTTTTTTCCAACGTCAAAAAATAAAATCATGAAAATAAAAGTTGTCATTGCACTCATTTCAGGATGCATCGTATTGAATTTTGGTTGTACAAAAACTTCTGAAGATGTAATTAAAGACAGTACAGCATTTTCCACTTCGCCGATAAGAGAACGCTGTGCTGCCCAAGAGGTTTTGCTTCGCCAGCTTGCTGAAGATCCAGGACTTGCAAGGCGTATGCAGGAAATAGAAGAAGTAACGGCAGCTTATGCCAGGGGCCCGGTTCCGGGATATCGTTCAGGAAATTATATCGTGATACCGGTATGGGTAAATGTTTTGTATAATAACAACGCAGAAAATATATCTGAGCAACAAATCATCTCCCAAATAAAAGTATTGAACGAGGATTATTCCGGATCAAATAATGATACAAGGCTTATACCTGATTTGTTCAAGGGCGTTCAGGCAGGTGACACACATATTAAATTTGAACTTGCAGGAATCAGCCGAAAATTTTCTACCAACACTGAATGGCCCATTTCTGGCGATCCAGTAAAACATAACCAGCGTGGTGGGCTTGATCCCACGAATCCTTCTACCACATTAAATATCTGGTGCTGCGACCTTGGACCAATCTACCTGGGTTATGCCCAGTTTCCTGGAGGTAACCTGGCCACCGACGGCGTAGTAATAGATGATAATGCTTTTGGAAACAAGGGAACTGCAACAGCACCTTATGGCATGGGTAGAACTGCAACACATGAAGTGGGTCATTGGCTAAACCTTCGCCATATTTGGGGAGATAGAACCTGTGGTAATGATTTTGTAGATGACACACCAGTGGCAGAAGGGTTTAATGGAGGTTGTCCTGCATATCCAAAATACGGAAGCTGCTCCTCTACAATACCAATGATGACCATGAACTATATGGATTACACCTATGACGCTTGTATGTACATGTTTACTTCTGGTCAAAATCTTAGAATGCAGGCTACCTTTCAGCCAAGAGGCGGAAGAGAAAGTTTTGCTCAATAAATCAAATAAGTTATATCTGCGTTAATAGCGATGAAATATTCATCGCTATTATTTTTATTGCAACAGGGATTACATTAATTTGCATGCATAAATAATCACATAATTATTTCCACTTTACATGTATAAAATCCGAACCTCGGTTGCTACGCTAGTAGTAGCTTTATTTCTGCTATCCTGCAATCAAAACAGCAGTTCGGCAGAATCTCCAAACAAAAAAGAAAATGTTTCAGGACAGCCTGAACAAAAACCAGTTTTTGACTCAGCAGAATATATCAATAAAATGAAGATGCTGGCCAATGGTGATACAACTGGTGTATGGCCCCATACTTCGCCTTTACCACTTGCAGGCGCAATTCTTCCTTATCATCGCATAGTGGCTTACTATGGAAATTTGTATTCAAAGAAAATGGGCATACTGGGAGAATTACCCAAGCAGGAAATGCTGAATAAATTAAAAGGAGAAATAAAAAAATGGGAAGCAGCCGATAGCAGTTTACCCGTGATACCTTCCTTGCATTACGTAGCAATTACTGCCCAGGCCGCAGGTGACAAAAAGAGAATGCGAATGCCTTTTCACCAGATAGATACAATCCTGAACTGGGCAAAAGAAATTAACGCCCTGGTTTTTTTAGATATACAGGTAGGTTGGAGTACACTCCAGGATGAAATACCAACCTTGGAAAAATACCTGCAATTACCAAATGTACACCTTGGTATCGATCCTGAATTTTCGATGAAGTTTGGTGATGTTCCCGGAAAGAGAATCGGAACATTTGATGCAGCAGATATAAACTATGCAATCAATTACCTGGATAACATCACAAAAAAATATAACGTCCCACCTAAGATTCTGGTAGTCCACCGCTTCACGCAAGGAATGGTTACAAATGCTGCACAGATAAAGCCATTGCCTACTGTACAAGTTGTGATAGATATGGATGGCTGGGGAGATAAAATATTAAAAAAGTCTACATGGCTTAGGTATATTCGCAAAGAACCTGTGCAATTCACCGGTTTTAAATTGTTCTATAAAAACGATACTAAGAAAGACCCTAATGGAATGTATACTCCTGAAGAACTTTCTAAATTTATTCCTAAACCTATTTACATACAGTACCAATAAAATGAGAACACTTTTAATCGCATCGCTATGTGTAGCGATGGCCGCTTGTAACAGTAATTCTAACCCGGATAGCAAGGCACAAACTTCTTCTACATCAAATAACGATAGCAGCAATGCGACAAATGAGAAACTTGCCATAAATGATGCCGCCACCATTATGTCAAGGCCGCAGGTGCCTGTGCTATGTTATCATCATATCAGGGACCGCAACGAAAGTTATTCTGTATCACCACAGAGTTTTGCTGAGCAAATGAAAGCATTGTATGATAGTGGTTATAAAACTGTAATGCCAGATGACCTGTACAATTACCTGGCCTATGGCAAAGCACTTCCGGAAAAACCAGTAATGCTTACCTACGATGATACCGACCTGGAGCAATTTACTATCGGTTACACCGAAATGAAAAAATATGATTTTAAAGGCGTGTTTTTTATCATGACAATTTCCATTGGCAGACCAAGATATATGACAAAGGAAATGCTGAAGCAACTTGCTGAAGAAGGCAATGCAGTTGAAGGACATACCTGGGACCATCATATGGTAACAAAGTATACGGCTGCGGACTGGGAGAAACAGGTAACTGAAGCCAATGCAAAAATTGAATCTATTACCGGCAAACCTGTACAATATTTTGCCTATCCTTTTGGTTTATGGAAAGATTCTTCCATAGCGCCGCTTAAAGAAAGAAAAATGAAAATGGCTTTCCAGCTTTCTACAAAAAGAGATAGCACAGAGCCACTTTATACGGTGAGAAGAATGATAGTACCTAGTGGCTGGAGCACAGCTGGTATGATAAAATCTATGAAAACTACTTTTAGCAGGTAGAAACCTTCAACATTTTTAAAATCAAAAAAATAATTTTTTAAATTCATATGGATATTCTCATGACCTGCATCTAAATAAAAAACAACGTCATGAAAAAAACATTCCTGGTACTAGCTATGCTCCTCATCAGCGCAGCATCGCTTGTACAAGCACAAACTACTGATACAAACAAGGAGGCAGGCAAAAATGAAACACTGCCAATGCCACTTGCACCACCGCCGCCGGTTTCCTTACCCCCACTTCCTCCAATTCCACCTCCACCACCTCCTGCCCCACCCGCAGTTAAAGTGATCGGAAAAAAAACAGTACCACCAATTCCACCAGCGCCACCAGCGCCACCAGCACCACCTGTTGCGCCAATCCCTGTGGCAAATGAAAATGGTACGGTTAAAACACAATCAAGGAACGATTTATCCTATATCTCTTTTTATAAAATATGCTAATAAAAAAAGATCCCCGGCAATTAACCGGGGATCTTAAAATATTTTTTATCTAATAAAATAAAATTAAACAGCAAAACTTTCCCCACAGCCACAACTTCTGCTGGCATTTGGGTTATTGAAATAAAACCCTTTCCCGTTTAAACCGTCGCTGAACTCAAGTTCAGTATTCACCAGGTATAAAAAACTTTTTAAGTCTGTAACTATTTTCAACCCTTTGTCCTCAAAAACCTGGTCCATCGGTTTTACTTCGTTATCAAAGTCTAGCTTATAACTAAGGCCGCTGCAACCGCCCCCCACAACACCTACCCGTAAAAAATAACTTTGGTCATTTTCAACGCCTGCATCTTTCATCAGTTGCTCTACTTTTCCTTTTGCTTTGTCGCTAATAAATATGCTATTATCTGTTGCTGCCATTTCTATTGTTTTGAATGTTGAAGTTTAAATATTGAATGAAATAATCATTCAACATTTAGCATTTAGCATTCAACATTATTAATGTACTACGCTTTCTTCAAACTTAATGGCTTCCATTCCGTTTTTGGTCCTGTAATCATTGATTGCTGCTTTAATGGCGTCTTCTGCCAGCACGCTACAATGTATTTTCACAGGAGGAAGATTTAATTCCTCCACGATTTCCATATTGTCTATCGTGAGTGCTTCATCCACACTTTTACCTTTAAGCCATTCTGTGGCTAGTGATGATGAGGCAATAGCTGAACCACAACCAAACGTTTTGAATTTGGCATCGGTGATCATACCTGTTGCATGGTCTACCTCTATTTGCAGGCGCATTACGTCTCCACACTCCGGTGCACCCACAAGACCGGTTCCTACATTTTTACTTGCCTTGTCCAGTGTTCCTACGTTTTTCGGATTCTGGTAATGGTCAATAACTTTTTCTGAATATGCCATGTTTTTAAATTTGATAATTTGATAATTAGCTAATCTGCTAATGGTATAAAATTGTTCCTTTATTCTTTAATTGCCACAAATTAAATTATGGTGTTTCATTAGCAAATCAGCACATTGGCTAATTAGCTAATTGTCCTTAATGCGCCGCCCACTCAATTGTACTAAGGTCAATACCTTCCTTATACATTTCCCACAAAGGGCTCATCTCTCTCAATTTCATCACTGTTTCACTGATTGCTTTTATGGTGTAATCTATCTGCTCTTCTGTTGTAAACCTCCCCAGGCCAAAACGTAATGAACTATGTGCCAGGTCATCCCCAAGGCCGAGTGCTTTTAAAACATAACTGGGTTCCAGTGATGCAGATGTACAGGCAGAACCAGAACTTAATGCAATATTTTTATTGAACCCCATCAGCAAACCCTCTCCTTCTACATGTTTAAATGAAATATTAGCAACATGTGGCAGGCGATGTTCCGTACTCCCATTTACGTATGCTTCTTCAAGCAATAATAACGAGGTTTCAAGTTTGTCACGAAGCTTAATGATACGTTTGGTATCCGCTTCCATATCCAGCATACAAAGTTCACAGGCTTTACCAAAACCTACAATGCCAGGTACATTCAAAGTTCCGCTCCGCATACCTCTCTCATGGCCACCACCATCCATCTGCGCAGTGACTTTTACCCTTGGATTTTTACGGCGAACATACAGTGCACCCACGCCTTTAGGCCCATACATTTTGTGAGCGGTGAATGCCATCAGGTCTATACCATCTTTATTTACATCTACTGGTATTTTACCAACTGCCTGTGTACCATCAGTGAAAACCAAAACACCGTTTTTACGTGCAATGGCACTGATCTCTTTTATAGGTTGAATAGTACCAATTTCATTATTGGCATACATAATTGCAATAAGAATGGTTGTTGGCTTTATGGCTGCTTCCAGTTCTTTTAGGTCAATTAGCCCCTCAGGATTTACTTTTAAATAAGTAACTTCTCCGCCTATTTTTTCAATATGCTTGCAAGTATCCAATACAGCTTTATGTTCGGTAGTGGCTGTAATTATGTGATTACCCTTGCTGGCATACATTTCATAAACACCCTTAATGCCAAGGTTATCTGCCTCGGTGGCACCCGACGTAAAAATGATTTCTTTGGGATCTGCTCCAATTAATTTTGCCACTTGCTCACGTGCATAATCAACCGCTTCCTCAGCTTCCCATCCAAAAGGATGATTACGGCTGGCTGCATTTCCAAAATGCTCTAAAAAGTAAGGGGTCATTGCTTCCAGCACTCTTGGGTCCATTGGTGTGGTTGCATTGTTATCTAGATAAATCGGCAATTTCAACATATATATATTATAATTATTCAGGTTATTCTTATAACGCAAAATTACTATAAAAGGTTCTACTTTAGCTTTATCATTAAGTCCTTAACCTTCAATTTACCAATATCGTAAGGTTTATAGAAACAAATTAACTTTTATGCTGAAAGTAGAACATATAGGAATTGCTGTGAAAGATTTTGAAAACGCAATTCCGCTTTATGAAAAACTATTGAATAGTGCCTGTTATAAGCAGGAGCTGGTGGTATCTGAGCAGGTAAATACAGCTTTTTTCCGGCAGGGAGATACCAAAATCGAATTATTGGAAAGCTTATCTACAGATGGAGTAATTGCAAAGTTCATAGAAAAAAAAGGGGAAGGCATTCATCACATAGCTTTTGCGGTTGCGGATATTAAAGCAGAAATGGAGCGGCTGCAGGCTGATGGGTTTATTTTATTGAATACCGTACCCAAAGCAGGCGCAGATAACAAGCTTGTGTGTTTCTTACATCCAAAAAGCACCGGTGGTTTATTGGTGGAGCTTTGCCAGGAACGGAGCGAAAATGTTGAATTATAGATTGGTTGTGAATTCGCCTTTGTTTGGCTAATCATTCAAAAAAGGATTTAATTCCTTTTCTTCCCCAATTTTTGTAACTGGCCCGTGGCCGCTAAAGACTTTCGTTTCGGCAGGAAGGATGAATAAATTTTTTCTGATACTCTCTAATAACTGTTTATGATTACCACCTGGCAGATCAGTACGCCCAATGCTTCTGTAAAAAAGTGCATCTCCACTTATTACAAATCCATCTGCTTCACTATAAAAACTTAAGCTGCCTGGGCTATGCCCTGGGGTAAATAATATCTTTAATTTATCGGAGCCAACGAGAATTTCCGAATCCACTTCCAGGTAATTTATTTCCCCCTGGTAATTATCAAAAGGCATATTGTACATAAGACCACTTGCGGGTGCGAAATCAAGAACTGCCTTTTCATTCGCATGTATGTGCAATGTCAGTTTATACTTTTCTGTTATAAACTTATTGCCAAAAACATGATCAAGGTGACAATGGGTATTAAGCAGCATTATGGGTTTTAAATTCATCTCACTTATAAAAGAAGCAAGCCGCTCTTTCTCCTCATCGAAATAACAACCTGGGTCAATGACTATACATTCCTTAAACTCGTTATACAAAACATACGTATTTTCCTGTATGGGACTAAATTCAAATGATTTGATATGCAGCATCAGGGGCTTTTAAAATGTTTTTAATGATTAGCGTTTATAAACTAATTTTAATTCTCAATATCAATAAACAGGTATGGCAAAGTTCAGTAGAATAATTTTTATTTCAATTCTTTTTGCATGTGGGAATATAACCGTTAGTGGCCAGGTTAATAGTGTGCTATTTGGAAAAAACAGGCTGCAGTTTAAGAAAATGAAATGGCAGTATTATCAAACTAAAAATTTCAATGTTTACTTTTATGAAAATGGCCAGGAGCTGGCTAAATTTGTTGCCCAATTAGCTGAAAAAGAACTGCCGCAAATAGAAACTGCATCGGAATATAGCCTGCAAAGAAGAGCCAATTTAATTGTGTATAATTCATTTGCCGACATGCAGCAAACCAATATTGGCCTGGAAACTGAAATCTTAAGAACAGGAAGTGTTACCCGGCTGGTAAATAATAAATTCCTGGTTTATTTTGATGCCGATCATGCAAATATGAAGCGACAAATACGGCAGGGGATTGCAGATGTTATCACAAAAAATTTATTATTTGGAGATGATATTGGCGAAGTAGCCGGCAATCAGACCTTACTTGATTTACCCGAATGGCTTACCGACGGTTACGTTGCATACCTGGGTGAAAACTGGAGTACAGACCTGGATGATGAATTAAAAAGTGAGATCTTAAGTAACAATTACACAAAATTTTCATCTTTTGCTTTTGCCAAGCCACTGCTTGCAGGACATTCTTTCTGGTATTTCATAGAAGAAAAATATAAAAAGGAAAACGTAACCTATTTTTTATACCTGGCCCGCATTTACAAAAACCTAAACAAGGCTAGCCAGCAAATAACCCGGCTCTCATTTAAAAAACTGCTTGCCGAGTTCATGGAATACCAGGATGAAAAATATTATAAAGACATCAGCAGGCGCAGGGCCTATCCAAAAGGAAATTATGTTGATGGTTTTGATATCAGTCCAAGATTGAACTACTATCGCTTTAATGTGAACCCGGCTAAGAGGAATAATTCATATGTGGTTACACAGTTTAGAAAAGGAATTGTACGAGTGATACTGAACGAAGATGGTGACACAAAAACATTACTTAAATATGGTGTGCGCACTTATGAAAATGAAATGAATCCCAACTACCCCATGATGGCCTGGGACCCTAAAGGAACCCGGATAAGTGTTGTGTATGAAGAAGAAGGCCGGTTAAAATTATTTGTATTTGATGTAGTGACTCGTATAAAACAATATAAGATTGACCTGACAGGGAAACTCGATCAGATACAGGATATTAAATACATGCTCGACAGCCGCACACTTTTACTGAGTGCTGTAAAAAATGGCCATACAGATATTTTCACCCTTAATATTGAAAATGAAAAGCTACAGCAAATAACCAATGATGTGTATGATAATCTGGATGCGTCGTTTGTTGCTTTTCCAGGTAAAACAGGAATTATTTTCAGCAGCAACAGACCAGGTGCATTTGCCACATCTGCAGACACCGTTCTACCAAGCAACAATCGCTACAATGTTTTTCTCATAACAAACTTTGGGGATAAACCTGAACTGAACCAGGTAAGCCAACTCACAAACTTAAAGTATGGCAATGCTAGATACCCTATGCAATACAATCAAAATCATTTCACATTTGTAAGTGATGAAAATGGTATTGCCAATCGTTATGCAGGATTCTTTACTTCTACAAAAGCAGGCCTGGATACATTGGTACTTATCGCAGGAGAAATATTAAGAAACCCGTCAGCAAAAGAAGTGGACAGCACCTTAAGGGTTTATAAAAAAACAGATGTAGATTCTATTGCCGTTATTTCTGTTTCTACTGACTCTGCCTATAGTTTTCCTTTGACAAATTATCCAAGCAGCCTTGCAGAAACAAGGATTGCAGGTGATAATAACCAGGTGAGTGAAGTTACCCGGCAAAGCGATGAGAAAACTCTTTACAAATTAAAGATTGATGAATTAACACTTAACAGGAGAAATATTACTGCACAACCTACAGAGTACGCAAAAAAATTAATGAGGGAAAGCCGGCTCACACCTGCAGGAAAAACACCGGTAATTAAAACACCGATTATCGACCCAACAAAAAAAGATTCCACCGCATTATTTCAATCCGAATTTGGAACGGACAGTACAATTACTAAAGGGACAGTAGTTGCCGGCGTGAGTGTTTATGAGGAACCAGTTTTGAAATCGGCTAAATTATATAAATACAAACCTCTCAAATTTTCTGCTGATTTTGGAGCAGTTGGATTCAACAATTCAGTTTTAATAAACAGGTACCAGGCTTATGCGGGAGGACAGGGCCCCATTACGCTTAACAGCGGCTCGGCATTGAATGGCCTTGTACGTGTCGGCACGTCTGATCTTATGGAAGACATCAGGATAACAGGCGCTTACAAACTTGGAAGCAATCTTAAGGAAAATGAATGGTATATAAATTACCAGAATCTTAAGCGTAGGATAGACTGGGGCGTTAGCTATTACCGTAATTCACAACAGGGAGTGATTGCAGATGTATTTCCGTACAGGGTTTTCACTAATCTCTACCAGGCAAATATTTCTTATCCTTTTGATGTGAGCAAGAGCATTCGGTTTTCTACAGGTATACGTTCGGACCGTTCTGTGCTTTCTGCTGTTGATGCAACTACGCTTCCCATAGAAGACGACAAAACTTTATATTCCGTAAGCAGGCTGGAATTTGTATATGATAATAGCCTTAACCCAACCATGAACATATGGAATGGATTGCGCTATAAAATTTATGCAGACTGGAACCGCCAGGTAAATAAAGTAAAATTTGCTGATGGACCAAACACCTTCAATCTTGGTTTTGATGCACGCTACTATTATCCCATTTATCGCAACTTCATTTGGGCAGGACGTGCCGCTGGCGACTTTAGCTTCGGTAGCCAAAAATTCATTTATTATCTGGGTGGAGTAGATGGATGGCTGATGTTTGGTCAGAATACAAAAAGCAATGGAGAGAACAGGTATTTCAATACGAACAATCCTCCTGCCAATGACCAGGACTATGCATTCCAAAGTCTTGCAGTGAACATGAGAGGATTTATACAGAATGTAGCTAATGGGAATAATTCATTGGTGCTAAACAGTGAATTCAGGCTTCCTGTAATGTCAACATTTTTTGATCGGGTAGTGAACAATGCTTTTCTCCGCAACTTCCAGGTTACGCAATTCATTGACCTTGGCACAGCATGGAATGGTGGATACAATAGCATAAAAAGGCCACAGGTAGTTTATGGTCAGGATCCGGTTACGGTAAAAGTTAAGGCTGGGGGCATAGGGCCATTTGCCGGTGGATATGGCTTTGGCGCAAGAAGTACGCTACTCGGATATTTTATAAAATATGATGTAGCATGGCCGATGAACGTGGTATTTAAAGGTAAACCGGTTATGTATGTTTCCCTGGGACTTGATTTTTAAGAAAAAAAATAATTAATATCGCCGGCAAAAATTTGCCGGCTTTTTTTATACCATTTTTGTGCTTTATAAAATCAATAAAAGATTGGCCACATAGTTCCTATAAAATATTCCTAGCAATGGCCCAACCAGGTTAGACCGCAACTATGTATTAAATATGTTTGGTGGCTTAGAAACTTTTATTAAATATCAAGAACAAACAATAAATTTGAAACAAAAATTTATTGAATAGCAACCTATTCAATTACCCATCTTTGCTAAAGTTTTACCACAACAACCAACCATGCTTATTCAAAATG
>JBDSEE010000173.1:0-6753 GCA_039920245.1 Ferruginibacter sp. | reverse complement strand
TCAAATATTGTTTTTCCTGAGTGATCAGAATTGCCCTGTAACCCCTGGCTTCTGTTTGATCTTCCAAATTTATTTTTTTAAGTACACCTGTAAGACGTCCGGTCATTTGAGGATCACTCATTTGCTTAACAACTTGACTCAAACTTGTACGGATGGATTTACCCGCCGAAGCACAACCGCCAAACTCGTTCATATTTTCACGAGTACGAACAAATTCTGGAGCTGTTAAGATTTGGTCACCAGAAGGACCGCCAACCATCCCAGCGAAGTCACCTGAGAGACCTTTAATTTTGAAATGACGAACGCCGCCCATTGTACCGGAGTATCGTGTTAAACCTGTTTGCTTAGCCATTGTAAAAATTTATTAGGTTAGTAATGCTTTTTATAAAAACATTATAAAATTATAATCTCTTATAACCCGTACCAAACCTGCACTTCCGTTCTAAACACTTCCTGCCGATATTTCCATCACTTACCTTTTATTCCAACTAATATTTGTAGTAAATTTGTGGTATGGATAACGTATTAAAACAGATATAAATGGAAAGACTTTGTATTTACCCTAAAGACGTTCAGATTGTGACAGGTAAAAGTGAACGTTGGGGAAGGGATATTATTAAAAAGATTAAAACTAAGTTTAGTAAACAGGATCATCAATTAGTTACTATAGATGAGTTCTGCAATTACATGGGCTTTGATGCTGTTGCTATTAGGCAGTTGCTAAGGGCTTAGTTTAAATTATTTGTCTAACCTACTTTTTTTTAGAAAAAAGATAGGCAAAAAAACCGCCCCCCACCTACACTTAATGATAAGGGGTAATGGTTAGAAACCTGTGAGGGAGTAAAAATACAATAGCTAAGCTACTCTTAGCTTCCCGGGTAATGATGCTGGTTGTAGCATCTGGACATGCAGAACTGCCTTTAACGCATATATTTTCCTGAAACTTTCTAATAATTGGTTTGAAAACTGTATCGTTGGGGTCACAAGGAATCCCGCAATTGCGGGTTTTTTTTATTTTAATGTTTCAATAGCTTTTTCAACATTGGCAACAGAATGCAGTAGTCGTCCGCAATATATGATTGTAATTATCAACGCTAAGAGGTTGCGCAATTAACGCTGGACAAAAGTCTTAATGAACTTGCATTAAATTTACCCTTTCGCACATTTGGACAATTTGCAAGGACAAAAGGCGATGACATAAAATCTGGCTTACAAAAGGCTCTAAATTTCCTTCATACTTAATGTAATAATAGCTACCATGAAAAGACAGGATATTAGGGTATGACTTTTGTGAAATTAAAATTTCGTTAGATAAATAAATTTGGAACATACATTCTTTAGTTTTAAAATTTATTATTATGACAGGATATCATACTAACAAAACATGCGTAGATGCATGTTTGAAATGCGCCGCAATATGTAACCATTGTGCATCATCATGCTCGCAGGAAGCAGATGTAAAAATGATGGCAAAATGCATTCAGTTAAACATGGAATGTGCAGCCTTAAGTTATGCGGCAGCTCAGCTTCTGAGCTTGGGTAGTGCACATGCAAAACATATTTGCCATCATTGTGCAGACCTATGTGAAGCATGTGCCTATGAATGCAGCGAACAACATACGGAACATTGCCAGGAATGTTCAGAGACATGTAAAAAATGTGCAGACGAATGTCGCAAGATGGTTGCCTAAACATTTTCATTTTAAAAAAAATCAAGAATGGAACCGACTAAAAATATGCACAACTTGCAAAACATGAGCTACAAAAAGTTTTCTGTGATGATGATCATTTCTTTTTTTATCATGTACTTCGTTATGTTTCTGAATATGGACAAATTAGGCCACTACCATACAAGTGCGACAAGGATTTACATGGCGTTACTTATGGTGGCTGCAATGGGGGTAGTTATGATGCTGATGATGGGTAAGATGTATTTAAATAAAAAATATAATAACTTCATCGTCATCTGTGGTATTATTGCGTTTGGGGTTGTTCTTGTAGCCTTACGAACGCAAACCCCCATTAGTGATGTTCAATACATGAAGGCAATGATACCTCATCATTCATCAGCTATTATGGTGAGTAAACATGCAAATATAAAAGACCCCGAGGTAAAGAAGCTAACAGAACAAATCATTAAATCACAGCAAGAAGAGATTGCACAAATGGAAGCTATCATAGAGCGAATGGAAAAATAGTCTATGCTTCGGGGAATAAAAATATTTCAATGGCTGCGCATATTATACCTGTACTTGTTGAATAAAGCACTATAAATACTTGCGCTTATTCGTAAAAACAAAACAATATGAAACAAGAATTAACGCATGAAAGAAACAAATTAATTACTTCAGTTGAAAAAATTCTAGAAGGACCAATGATTTTCTTAGGTTTTGTATGGCTTGTGTTACTGGTGATAGAATTAATATGGGGACTAAGTAAACCACTTGAATATACCAGCCTTACAATTTGGTTTATTTTCATCATAGATTTTTTTATAAAGTTTATACTTTCGCCGGACAAGATTATTTTTTTAAAGAAAAACTGGTTAACGGTAATCTCACTTCTTATTCCTGCCTTGAGGGTTTTTCGCATATTCAGATTTGTTCGTTTACTCCGTGGATTGAGAGGCATCAGGCTTGTACGTATTGTTACTTCATTAAATCGCAGCATGAAGAGCCTGGGTGCTACAATGCAAAGAAGAGCCTTTGGTTATGTTTCAGCACTAACTTTTATTATAACTTTTGCAGGTGCTGCCGGTATGTATGCTTTGGAAAACCCACATCGGGGCTTTGACAGCTATGGAATGGCTTTGTGGTGGACTGCCATGCGTGTGATAACAGCCGGAAATGAATTTAACCCGACAACACCTGAAGGCAGAGGGCTAGCGTTTCTATTAGCCGTTTTTGGATATACAATCTTTGGGTATGTAACGGCTACTTTTGCTACATTTTTTATTGGTCGTGATGCTGAAGAAGAAGAAGCCCCGGTTGCAGGAGCTAAAGACGTTGAAGAATTAAAAGCGGAAATAAAGAAGTTAACTTTTACGATTAATCAATTAGTCCTAAAATGAAAAATAACTACTAAAGTGTAAGTTCCGCCATAATCCAAATTTTTTTCTGGTAACATAATTCATTTACACAATATCCACTCATAGTTTATTCGCCTTTTATTTTTTGCTTTGGTTGCATTGATAATTTGTTTTCATTATGTTTCAACTCCCTTTCCAGAAAATAATTCAATGCAGTACGTAATGATGCTATTGCCGCTAACTTTCCAATCTCATCCCACGTGGGAGCAATAGCAGTGGCAAGTATGTCTGCTGCTAATAACAATTCTAATGTAACCGTTAATCCACTGCCAAACTGTATCCTGATATTTTGATTGGGAATTCCATCATTGGGTTTCAAAACATGAAAAAAATATCTGTACAAAAATTTAACTAATGATATTCCCACTACCAACGCTGCTATAACTTCAAGAGTGGCACTTAAATATTTGGTGATTAATTCTGCGATTTCTTTAATCGATGTAAAATTTTTGTAACAATTATTGTAAATAAATTTATTTTTTTATTAAAACAATGGTATCCCTTGCTAACCTAGCACGCAAAAAATTATAGAGTTGAATATATTGAGATTTTGAAGTAAGTTTATTTGTCTTATAAAAGATAATTGGCATTGTATCAATACTATTGTTGGGATTGGAAAGCTTGATCCAACCACTTGACATGGTATCAACAAATGGAAATGCGATCTTAACTTCTTTTAAAATTTGAGTGTATGAAATATTATCTGAAGGCTTCCTGTTTATTGTATCCAATTGCCTGATTTCTTCCAAATGCATTTCCTGGAACATTTGCTTTGTCATTTCTGCACTTAATTCACTCACTTCTTCCTTGGTAAGATTTACTCGCATTGATACAAGATGATACGTTTTCATTTTGCGTTTTCTTAATGAACTGTCAATAGAGTTTTTTAAACTATCGGTCAATTGCATGCCGGAATGATAAACCTTTATTAATTTGGTTGTGTCTTTGTTTAACACTTCCCATTTTAAAATTTCGTTGCCTTGCTTTTTTATTGGGGATAATACCAGTTCTTCAATTTCTTTTTTTATCACTTCTTTTTCATAAACCGTATATAAGAAATAAGTGCTTGGTGTCAGGGCAACCATACTTAGTATTATGAACCATATGCGGTACTGCCTTGCTACTTTTGTATTCACAAATTCTTTTTCAGGAAAGTGCAGGTACCTTGCAATGAGGTAAGTGGCCAGACTTATAAATACGGCATTAATAAAAAACAGGTAAAAAGCGCCAAAAAAATAATTCCAATTGGCAGTGGCAATGCCGAAGCCTGCCGTGCAAAGCGGTGGCATTAAAGCGGTTGCAATAGCCACACCAGGAATAGCAGTTGTTTGTTCATGGCGTGAAATGGAAACGATCCCGGCAACACCGCCAAATAAAGCTATTAATACATCTAACAATGTTGGGAAGGTTCGTGCTTGTAATTCTGGAGTTGGTTCGCCTAGGGGTGATAAGAAAAAGTAAATCACAGATGCTGAAAGGCTAATGGCAACAGCGATAAATAAATTTCGTAAAGACAGGGTTAAAACCTGTTTATCATGAATTGCCACCGATAATCCTACACCTAAAATTGGTGACATTAATGGTGAAATGAGCATAGCGCCAATGATAACTGCGGTGGAATTGGTGTCTAATCCTATTGAGGCAAGTATTGTGGAACATACTAATATCCAAAGATTATATCCACGCAAAGAAATCCCTTCGTTAATGGTGGATTTTGTTTTTGCAAAATCAGAAGTAGCCCTTAAACTTAATATGTCCTGGATGTATTTTCTCATTTATAAAATCTGTATCACTTAAAAAAATGACATAAATTAATCTTTCATATTCATAAGGTCAATCATTAAATTAAAGGCATCCATAGAAGATGGATTGGATAATTTTAAAGGCTTTATGATGTAACCAGAGACGCCTAAATTTTTAGCAGCTTCTTTATCAATTTTCTCCTCAGAAGTAGTTAAAATAAAACATTTCAAATGCTTCCACTTTTCCGTGGTCCTTATAAGTTGTAAAAGTTCTAAGCCATTTATTCGGGGCATGTTTATGTCAATCAAAATAATATCAGGAAGAGAGGCTGGGTTTTCATCATAGCTTTTCAGTAAGTCAATTGCTTCCTCGCCGTTTTTAGCCAACCCAAGTTTATACAACAGTTTCATTTTATCCAATGTTCTTTGAATATCCATAGTATCCAAGTGATCATCTTCTACCAAAAGAATATTTATTAATTTCATAATACTTTAATTTTTAGCCCATGTAAATGAAAAAATAAAACCCTTACCTGGTTCCGATATTATTTTAATCTGCTCTTTTCTATCATCCAATATCTTTTTTACGATAGCTAAACCCACACCGGTACTTTCAAAACTATCTCTTTCCTGCAATGTTTGGAATATAATAAATATTTTATCATGATATTTTTTATCAATCCCTGGTCCATCATCTTCTACAAAAAACTCGTAATAAGCTCTATACTCTTTGCTATAAATCTTTACTTCCCCTTTTGCTTTGTCATGATATTTAATAGCATTGCTTATCAGGTTTGCAAAAACTTGCGTCAGTGAAATTTTTTCTCCATGTATAACAGGCATATTTTTATCTATACCAATAGAAACCCCAGTTTTTACCGGGATAGATTCTACAATTTCTTCTACTAAATCGCTAATATTAATCTCTTCATTTTCATCTAAATCCTTCCCAATTCTTGCGAACGATAATATTCCCTTTATCAGGTTTTCTAACCGCATCACTCTACCTTTTATTAATTGCAAATACTCCTGCACCTTAGGTGATATTTCATTTAGATAATCTTCTTCTATCCATGAGATAACATTGTCAATACCCAGTAAAGGTGCCTTTAAATCATGGGATACAATATGTGCGAACTGATCTAATTCCAGGTTTTTTCTTTTTAGCAAAGTAATATTCTCCTCAAGCATACCTGCCATGTGATTTAATGACCTGCTAAGCTCACTCAATTCATCAGAACTCTTGTCTATAACCTTCACTTTGTAATTACTCTCGGCAATGTTATTAGCCATATTCACCATTTTAGAAATGCGTTTTGAAATATGGCGGGCCAAAAACAAAGCAATAACTAATCCTACAACTATAGAAAGCGCCGTTAGTGAAATGGAAACTATTTTTGTCTGCTGTTCACTTCCCTCCATGATAATTCTTCTTTTTATCCTATTTGCATATTCAACATTCAACAATTCCCTGAAAGCCTGATGCAACCGCAGATTTAAACTGTCTTCATTTAGCGAATTTTGTAGGTATATTATGGAAAGATTTTGCTGAACGCTATCTTTTGCAGCTTTTATTGTTATAATTGGTGTGGCAAATTCCAAAAACCAATGGTTGTACAAATTTTTTATTTCATCCAGTCTTTTATACTGATCTGAGTTTACGGGAATAAAAGAAAAAAGCTCGTTTATCAATCCTGTGTTTTCAAGAGCTGTAGTATCAATGGTTTGAAGTAAATAATTTTCCCTGATGGATACATATCTTTTTAATTCACGTTCCAGGTAAAGAATATTGCGCTGAAGTTTATTACTCTGCCTTACTATATTGCCGGATTGCGAAAGATATTCCGCATTAGCTCTAACTTCTTCCGACTGTTTGTAATTTACATAAGTTGTTATAGAAAACATCAACAGGATAAAAAATAT
>JBDSEE010000172.1:0-16825 GCA_039920245.1 Ferruginibacter sp. | reverse complement strand
CACCCTTTTGTTTTGCTTTGGCTAAAATTTCTTTGGCAGTATCCAGCCTGTCATCTTCGCAAAGCGATTTTCCAATATTACCGCCTAATGCTTTTTTAAATGTGTAAGCCATGCCGCCACCAATGATTATGTTATCTGCTCTTTCCAATAAATTTTCGATGATCAAAATTTTGTCAGAAACTTTTGCACCACCAATAATAGCTGTAAAAGGTTTTACTGTACCATGCAATACTTTTTCTGCTGCAATAACTTCAGACTCCATCAACAATCCAAACATTTTTTTATCTGCATCAAAATATTTTGCAATAATAGCTGTAGAGGCATGGGCCCGGTGTGCCGTACCGAATGCATCGTTCACATACACATCACCCAGCTTACTTAATTTTTCTGCAAATGCTTCATCTCCTTTTTCCTCTTCTTTATAAAATCTTAAATTCTCAAGCAGCAATATTTCGCCAGGTTTTAAATCCTTTGCCTTTTGTATAGCATCATCCCCAATGCTGTCACTTGCAAAATGAACTTTATAACCAGGACCTAATAATTGCTGAAGATGATTTATTAAATGTTTTAAAGAATACTTTTCCTCAGGTCCTTCTTTAGGTCTTCCAAAATGACTTATGAGAATTGCACTACCTCCATCGTCAAGTATTTTTCTTATGGTTGGTAAAGTTGCAGTCATGCGGTTATCATCTGTGATAGTATAGCTTTCGTCAAGTGGTACATTAAAGTCAACACGAACCAAGGCTTTTTTACCGGAGAAATTATAATTAGAAAATTTACTCATGATAATGATTTAAAAAAAACCGCAATAGCTTTTGCTTGCGGTTTTTATAAGATGAATATGGAACTATTAGTATAAGTGAGTGACACAACCATGTACCACATAGAACCTATGCCTGCTCCAAAAAATTATTTAGAAATCAAACCAGCAAAATGATGAACCGTACGCACTAACTGGCTCACGTAACTCATTTCATTATCGTACCAGCTTACAGTTTTTACCATTTGCTTATCTCCCATCGTCATCACCTTAGTTTGTGTAGCATCAAACAGGGAACCAAAATGAATGCCTATTACATCGCTGCTCACAATTTCATCTTCGTTGTAGCCAAAGCTTTCATTGCTGGCGGCTTTCATTGCTGCATTTACTTCTTCGACAGATGTCATTTTTTCAAGGATACTATATAATTCTGTTACAGAACCTGTGATTACCGGAACCCTTTGGGCACCCCCATCAAGTTTACCTTTCAGTTCTGGAAGCACAAGACCTATAGCCTTTGCAGCGCCTGTACTGTTAGGAACAATATTAGCAGCAGCGGCACGTGCCCTGCGTAAATCACCTTTAGGGTGTGGAGCATCCAGTGTATTCTGATCATTTGTATATGCATGAATCGTACTCATGATACCAGTCACAATTCCGAATTTATCATTCAGTGTTTTTGCCATTGGCGCCAGGCAATTGGTTGTACAACTTGCGCAACTTATTATTGTTTCGCTTCCGTCCAGTATGGAATGATTTACATTGAACACAACAGTTTTAAGATCGCCAGTTGCCGGTGCAGATATTACAACCCTTTTTGCTCCTGCTTTTATGTGCGATTCTGCTTTATCCTTATCCGCAAAAAATCCGGTGCTTTCAATTACCACATCCACATCATGCTTTGCCCATGGAATTTGTGCAGGATCTTTCTGAGCATATATTTTTATGTCGTTACCATCAACTACTATCGAATTTTCTGTGTGCATAACATCCTGGCCAAATCGTCCCTGTGCACTATCATATTTTAGTAAATGCGCCAGTACAGCAGGACTGGTAAGATCATTTATGGCAACTACATCTATACCTTCCATATTATAAATCTGCCGATATACCAGCCTCCCGATACGACCAAAACCATTTATAGCAACTTTTACAGTACTCATAGAAAAATTTTTATACGTGTGATTTATTTTTGCGTGGCAAAATTAAGGATTGCTGATAATTGTCAATGATTTATTATGAGCCAGGCATTAGATTTATCTTCATCTTCACAGGCGTCGCACTCTTGTACAACAGTAAAAAATTGAAAAGAAAAACCCTCCTGGATAGAAGGGTTTTTGTACCACGTACGGGACTCGAACCCGTGATTCCTCCGTGAAAGGGAGGCGTCTTAACCTCTTGACCAACGCGGCATTTTATATTAAGAGACGGCCCGCCCAAACGTTTAGTTTAGTAACGGGCGGGCAAAGATAACTACCTGCAGTTTTGCTACCAAAAGTTTTTAAGTAATTGCTTATTCTTCCCGCCCTGACATGTTTTTATCCAACTGCCATCTCGTATCTTTTTGTGCAAATCCTTAATGTTTTGTAGTTTGGGCAACCTTAAAAAAATTGTATATGTCTTTAGAATGGAAAGGCGTTATGCCTGCACTCACAACTAAGTTTACCAGTAACGATGAACTGGATCTTCCACTGTTTGAAAAAAACCTAATGGCGCAACTGGATGCTGGCGTACATGGAGTCATACTGGGCGGAACCCTTGGAGAAGCTAGTGTACTCACCCTGGCGGAAAAAGAAACCCTGGTGAAATTTGCAGTAGAAAAAATTGAAAATAAAGTGCCGGTGATTTTAAATATCGCCGAAGGTTCCACAAAAGAAGCGGTGTTGCAAGCATCGCTTGCAAAAGAATGGGGCGGTACTGGCCTGATGCTACTTCCTCCAATGCGCTACAAAACCGACCATAGGGAAACCGTTGAATATTTTTCAACCATTGCCAACAGCACCGACCTGCCCATAATGATATACAATAATCCTGTAGATTATAAAACCGAAGTAACGATTGATATATTTGAAGAACTTGCAACAATTTATAATATACAGGCAGTAAAAGAATCAACCCGTGATGTAAGCAATGTAACTCGAATGAAAAACAAATTTGGAAACAGGTATAAGATTTTATGTGGCGTAGATACCCTGGCCTATGAAGAATTATGTGCCGGAGCAGATGGTTGGGTAGCAGGATTAGTATGTGCTTTCCCTAAAGAAACTGTAGCAATCTATAATTTTATCCAGGGGAAAAAATATGATGAGGCGTTACAAATCTATCGCTGGTTTATGCCCTTGTTGGAACTTGATATTCATCCAAAACTTGTACAATATATTAAATTAGCAGAATTAAAAAGTGGTATTGGCTCGGAATATGTACGGGCACCAAGATTAATACTTGCGGGCGAAGAAAGAAAAGCTATACTAAAAATTATTGATGAGGGAATCAGCTCAAAACCTGCCATTAATTAAAAAAATATTTTATGGAACAGATAGATCTCATAATGGATGAGGCCTGGAAGGCATTTCATATTTACCGGAAATTATCGCTAAAACAGCGGTCAGATTTCATGAGAAGCATTGCCTTAGAACTGGATGCATGTGGAGATGCCCTTATTGAAACAGCTATGCAGGAAACTAACCTCCCAGAAGCAAGATTGAAAGGTGAACGAGCCCGTACTATTTTTCAACTAAATAGTTATGCAGATTATTGTGAAAGTGGTCAATGGAAAGAGGCAAGAATTGATACAGCCATTGCAGACCGTAATCCTCCCAAACCAGATATCCGGAAAATGCTAATACCATTGGGACCTGTTCTTGTCTTTGGTGCCAGTAATTTTCCATTTGCATATTCAACTGCAGGCGGCGATACTGCCTCAGCATTTGCAGCTGGCTGCCCGGTTATTGTAAAGGCACATCCTGCACACCCGAATACCAGCGATATGGTAGCGGCAGCTATTATGAAAGCGGCAGCAAATTGTTACATGCCCAAGGGCATCTTTGCTCATATACATGGCGATAATGAAATAGGCAAAGCTTTAGTAATGCATCCTCATACAAAAGCAGTTGGATTTACGGGCTCCTTTGCCGGAGGAAAACAATTGTTCGACTGGGGTAACCAACGTAAAGAACCAATACCTGTTTTTGCAGAAATGGGAAGTGTAAATCCTGTTTTTTTATTGCCGGAAAAAATTTCTAATGATGCAGTGACTATTGCAAAAATGTATGCCGCATCTATTACTCTTGGTGTGGGCCAGTTTTGCACAAACCCCGGAATTATCATAGGCATTGAAAATGCTGATTTGAATTTATTTTTAAAAACCTTATCTGCAGAAATAAAAACTATACAACCAGCACCGATGCTGCATAGTGGCGTTTATAAAAGCTTTGTAGAAAAACGCGGCATTGTTTTGTCGCAACAGGATGTAGAAACATTTGCAGTTGCTGAAATTGATGCAGCACTTAACGAAGGCAGCGCAACAATTGCAGCCACCACAGCTAAGAACTTTATTAATAATCCTTTACTGCACCAGGAAGTATTTGGTCCGTATTCAATCATCGTAAAATGCCGGGACATGAATGAAATGCTGGAGGTTGCTAAAAAACTGGAGGGACAATTAACGGCATCGTTGATGGCCACCGAAGCAGATATAACTGCAAACGACAATCTTGTGGAAGCCGTTAAGAATATTTGTGGAAGATTAATTTTAAACAACGTTCCAACCGGCGTAGAGGTATGTCTTTCCATGCAGCATGGTGGCCCTTTTCCCGCATGCACTGACAGCCGGTTTAGCTCAGTGGGCGCTGATGCCATTAAAAGATTTGCAAGACCAATAGCATTTCAAAACTGGCCGGAAAGTTTATTGCCCGATGAACTAAAAAATAGTAATCCTTTAAATATCTGGAGAACTGTAAACAATGATTTGAAAAAGGAAAAAATGTTTTAACCTGCTACAACCAGGGGATGCTCGTTGCTCAATTTGTGAAAGAAACTAAAGTATAATGATACAGCAAAAGAAATGGACAGGTAGGTAAATACAACAATGTTAAAGCCCGTATAAAACTTAGATACACCAAACCAATCGCCAACACTACTGATAATATAAATTCCCAGGGCTACTTTTAATCCTTCCCAAATCCATGCATATTTTTGCTGATCCATTTGTTCTGTGAGTGCATAGACAAAAAGGAAAATAAATCCGCCATAAATAAAAATACCAGGGCTGCCAATGGTAGCGATATTTCCAAACAAGTAACAAATAAATATCAGCAACACAATCATCTGCACCCATGAGTAAATTTCAAAAAAGCGGCTCGTGGGTTTTGCATATTTTTCAAAATCATAAACATTTTCAATTTTATGCAGCGGGTATTTTTCAACAACATCTGCCGGGCGCCAGCCTGTAGGCATTAACCATATCCTGAATTTATCTTTCCAGCTTTTTGCCCGCCATGCATCTTTAATAAGCAACCACATATGCATGAAATTTATTTTTATTGGGTTCCATGTTTGTACCGGTCTTGTAATACCATATACAGCCGGCACACCAGTTAATTCTTCCTGGAAACTGCCAAACCATTTGTCCCAGAAAATAAAGATCTGGCCATAATTTTTATCAATGTATTCTTTATTAATAGCATGATGAACACGGTGATGTGAAGGTGTAACAATAATTTTTTCAAGCCAGCCCATCTTGTTGATATGCTGTGTATGGTACCAGAACTGTGCGAATAAATGTAGTGGGGCCACAATTGCAACAACCGTAGGAGGCACGCCGAGTAAGGCAGCAGGCAATAAAAAGATGGCCCATATTTTAAGTATAGAAGAAATACTTTGTCTTAGTGCACAGGCAAGATTAAACTCTTCGCTGCTATGATGAACAATATGATTGTTCCAGAAAACATTATAAGTATGTGCAATGCGGTGCACCCAATAACCGGCAAAATCAAGGGCTATAAAAGCAATAATAAAAGTCCATATTGATGATTGAATATGAATGATGGCCCAATGCTTCACCATCCAGGCATAAGTATATATCGCAATGCTAAGGCCTAGTACATCTTTAGTTACATTGGTAATGCCGCTCATGATACTACTTATCATGTCCAGTGTCTTTACTGTATCTCTGCCTTTACGCCAGCCGTACCATTTCTCAAACAATACCAGCACAAGAAAAATGGGGATAGCGAATAATAATATTTTACCGTAAGCTTCCAATAAAAATAATTTGATTAATTAAAGTTAGAAAAATCTCTTCGGACTTTGACAAACTTCAAAACTTTGGCAAAGTTTTACTAAATCCTATTTTACATTATGCTACCAGGTTTAACCTAACATATTTTTACCATGCTATGTCAGAAAAAACCTTTTTACTGAAGAAAATAATTTTATATTTTTTCTCAAGAAGCTGGCAGTTTAATGTGAAAGATTTATCTGCTGTTATTTTAAGAGCGTTAATAATTTTGGCAAAAAAATAATAAGTCCGCATGCAAGTGAAGCTAATGACATAACCAATACAGCCCCAGCACTGATGTCCTTTATTATTCCTATAGCCGGGTTTCTTTCCCTGCTAATAAAATTACATAATTGTTCAATAGCGGTGTTTATCATTTCAATTGTTAGTACTGCAGCAATGCATAAAATCACAATCACAAATTCAATAGAAGAAAGGCTTAGAAAAAAAGATAGTCCCAAAGCTAAAATAGATGCCAGGATATGAATATAAAAATTCCGTTCCCTTTTGAAACAGTATGCTATTCCGGAAAATGCAAATGCAAAAGATTTTAAAAACTGTTTCATAAAACTATTTTAATTGTGATGATTACCAGGTTATCTTAGCTCCTTCCGATTTTATCAGTAAATCAATTACAGCATTGCCATTGCAATTTGCGGATCATTAAGACCACTGCGATATGACTGCTGAACAGAAGCATACAGCAACAGTATTAAAATGCTTACAATACAGGCTGTAGTTATGTATTGTAAAATTCATTTCTTTTTCATGAAAGCTTTTTATTTTCATTAATTTTTTCTCTTAAAGTTTTTGTCGGCAAGGGTATTATTTCAATCCAATTCCATTGAGCAATAGAAATACATGACTGCCCTCTTTTAAATGCTTTGGCAAAATGTTTCCAGTATTCAGTCATGGTTACTACACCATATAATACTGTAGAAATTACAGGAAAAGAAACATGGCCATTACCCAGCATAAAACATTGAAGGCAAACTTCGCCACAATCTGTTGTATCATACTCAAGTAATAAATGCTTTATATCATGCTTTGCATAGTAAGGCAAAAGCTTAAGATCTTTTTCTTCAATAAAATGTATCAGTTCATGACCTAAGGTACCTGTGGGCAGATTTTTAAGATCTGTTACAGTAAATGGAAATAGCTCTGGTTTCCTGATCAACTGAAGCAGCGGTAAGGCCAGTTTGTGGGTAAGGAAAACCAATAATGTTGATCGCACTGTTATAATGAGCTTATACATTTCTTTGTTTTTTAATCTACTTTGTTTTTCAAAGTAAACTGGTAAAAAAATTTATTTAGTTGATCTTATTAATGCCTCCAACGCCTCCAGGTGCAATTTGAAAGCCTTCTCCCCTACTTTTGAAACCTGGTAAGTAGTGTTTGTTTTTTTTCCAATAAAGCCCTTATTAACTTTTATGATCTTATTTTCTTCCAATGCTTTAATATGGCTTGCAAGGTTTCCATCACTCACATCAAGCATTTCTTTCAGTGTATTAAAACTCACAGATTCATTTACCATTAATGCACTCATTATACCCAGCCTGATGCGGCTATCAAAGACTTTATTTAGATTATTAAGGTAACTGGCCATGGTTGTTTATCCTGTTTTCAATCTTGTTTTGAATCATATTTCTTCCACATATACAACCCATAAAAAATATGCATTAGCCCAAACCCCGTCGCCCAGAAATACAACCCGGCATCCGGCAACCATAAATTAATAAAGCCAAGTAAAAGCTGACAATAACCAAGGTATCTGATTTCACCCAACGTATATTTTGATGCATTAACCAGCGCAAGACCGTAAAAGATTAAAGTTGTTGGTGCCAAAAGCGCTACTTGTGACAGCATAATTAATTTAAGCAACAGAACTGCTCCTGCCAGCAATGGTATAGCAAGATTAATTGTCATCCTCCGGGCAGTTGCATCCCATACTTTTTGGTGTTGCTGTTTGCTTTTACGCCAGGTAAACAAAAATGCAACCAGCACTGCAGCAATCAAAGTTCCCAAGGCAATCCAAAAAAGCCATAAAGTAAAAACAGTGGCCGGGTCATTATCCAAAGCCATTATAAGAGATGTTTCAGGATACATACTTACTTCTTTACCACTATAGATATAAGGCCAGGCCAGGGCAGCGCCAACCAGCGCACAAATTCCCGCTCCCACACCACTCAGCCCGCTCAGGCTTATAAAGCGGCTGCTTCGCTCCATCATTCGTTTTATATCATGTATTGCTTCCAGGGATTGCAATTGCTCATTCATAAAAGTGCTTTGAATACCAAAGTAAGTACTCCTGTTTGATTAAAGCAAATATTTTTTTAGTTAACAAGAGTAAATGTCTCCTCGGCAGTAGTTGCCCGCCGACCTGCCCGACAGAATCACTCAGGTGGGGCATGAACATATTCTATAAAATCAATTCATTTCTTCCGTTCGGACAGGCATCGAACTCTTTTACTGACTATCTTTATTCAGCGAAAAAAACCTCTATATGAAAAACTACTTCATACTCTTATTATCTGTTTTTTCATTTGCTCAAACATTTTCACAAACTGTCATACAGCCATCATCGATTGATATTGTGCGGGATAGTTTCGGTGTGCCACATATATTTGCCAAAACAGATGCGGCTGTATCTTATGGTCTTGCCTGGGCGGAAGCTGAAGACGATTTCAAAAGCATGCAGGAAGTAATATTGCCAGCCAAAGGATTGATGGGAGCAGTACAGGGAAAAAGTGGCGCCGCAGGTGATTATGCTTTCGCATTATTTCGCTGCAGGGAAATAACAGAAGAAAAATGGAATACACTCAGCCCCGATTTTATAAAATTAGCAACAGGCTATGTACAGGGTATTAATAATTATGCTAAAAAACACCCGGACGAGGTTATAAACAAAAATATTTTTCCGGTTACTGTAAAAGAATATGTTTCATCAGCTGTATTTGCGCTCACTATTTTTAATGGCGCCGACCAGGCCCTGGGCAGAATATTTAATAACAAAGAAAGAGAAGTTCCTGAGCTAAATAAAAAAGGAAGTAATTCAGTAGCCATCAGTTCATCAAAGACAACAACTGGCGAAGCTTTTTTATTGATCAATGCTCATCAACCAAACACTGGCCCACAGGCATTTTACGAAGCACATATTTGCAGTGAAGAAGGCTTGAATGTTTTGGGAGGACTACTGGCTGGCGGCCCATGCATTCTACATGGTGTGAATGAAAATCTTGGCTGGGCACATACGGTGAATTACTGCGACCGCCTGGATGAATTCCAGTTAGAAATGAATCCATCTAATTCGTTGCAATATAAATTTGATGGGGAGTGGATTAACCTGGAAGTAAAAACGATCAAATTAAAAATAAAGGGAGTTCCGATAAACATAAAGCGAAAACTTTACTGGAGTAAGTATGGGGCTACCATGAAAAACAAGCAAGGCTTTTTTTCTATCAGGCTGGGTGCAAATATGAAGATCGGTGTGCTGGATCAGTGGTACCAAATGAACAAAGCAAAAAACTTTACAGAGTTTTATGCAGCTCTTAGCAAGCAGGAACTAAGCATGTTCAATATTATGTACGCCGATAAAAGGGATACCATTTTCTATATCGATAACGCATTAATGCCGGTAAGAAATCAAACCCCCGCATATAACTGGAAACTTACCCTGCCAGGGAATACTTCCAATACACTTTGGACAACTTTCAGGAAAATAAAAGAATTACCGCAATATATAAACCCACACAGTGGGTTTTTATTCAATACCAATCACTCCCCATTTTTGGCTACAGCAACTGCTGACAATTTGCAAGCATCGGCATTTCCAAAAACAGATGGATGGGAAGAATATAATCTAAATCGCAGTGTTCGTTTCATGGAATTGTTCCCGCAAAATGAAAAGCTCTCCTACGAAAAATTCAAACAAATAAAATTTGACCGGCAGCTTCCTGCACACATGCAATACACCTATAAGATTGATTCCATGTTCTCACTCAATGCAAATGATTACCCTTCTTTTGCAAATCTTATTACAACTTTCAAAACCTGGGATAAGCGTGGCGATGAAACAAGTAAGGGCGCTGCCATTTTCCTGCTCACATACGAGCATCTTAAGAAAATACTTTTGGGCCAGCCTGCAAGAGCGATCACAAAAGCAGAGGCCGTGGAAGCATTTAACTATGTAAATAATTATATGCAAACAAATTTTGGCAGAACCGATATTAGTTTAGGCGATTTACAAAGGCTTGTCAGGGGTAATAAAGAATGGCCGCTGGGAGGGTTCCCTGATCTGCTCTCACCACAATGGACTGCTCCCTATACTAATGGAAAATTAAAGTCTATGGGCGGGGATGGTTTGATCATGTTTGTAAGGTTTGCCAAAGATAGATTGCCACAAATTGAAACAGTTAATATGTATGGTGCAAGTGCCCGGCCTGGTAACAAGCATTTTGATGACCAGGTAGAAATGTACCTGCACCAGCAAACTAAAAAAATGAGTTTGGATAAAGCAACAGTGTATAAAAATGCGGAAAGCATTTATCATCCGATGTGAATTACTGGCAAACTACATAATAGAAAAAAGATTCAGAAAGCCCAATGCTCCGGCAATACTGATCTCTATCCATAAAATTATTTTCATCCCGGGATTAGCACTTACAAGGCACCGGCTATTGATTAAGATTACCAAAGCGCAAAGCCCTGCTCCCAGCACAGATGTTATATAACGTCCTCTTAATAGTGCTGGCAAGTAACTGTTGTATAACGTTATATTCTCAGGATAACCAGTTGTATTATTATTAGCAATTATCCACAGAATAAAAAGAAAAACAGGGACCAAAAGAATGATAGTGCTAATAAAAATTAGGAGCCTTTTTTCAATATTACAACGTTAACAATTTCAAAAATACTGTTGTCATCTGATGGTATTCAACACTTCAATTATTTTTTTACAGGCGTTCTTTATTTCTTCATCTGTAATATTTAACGGTGGTGCAATACGAAGCGCATGAGCAGCAAATAAAAACCAGTCCGTAAAAACGCTCTGCTTAATTAATTCATCAATAATTTTTTTATTCGTTTCATAACTATCAAATTCAATAGCTATCATTAACCCTTTGCTGTTCACTTTTTTAATTAAGGGGTGCTTGAGTAATGATAAAAATAACAGTTCTTTTTCTTTCACCCCATCAATTAATTTCTCCTCCAACAAAACTTTGAATGCAGCAAGGCCTGCTGCACAGCTAACCGGGTGGCCGCCAAATGTATTGATATGCCCCAGAACAGGGTTATGGGTTAAAGCATCCATCATTTTTTTATCGGCTATAAAAGCACCCAACGGCATACCGCCACCCATAGCTTTTCCGATCAATAAAATATCGGGCACCACATCATACTGTTCAAATGCCCAAAGGGTACCATTGCGGCCAAAGCCACATTGAATCTCATCCAGGACCAATAAGGAACCGGTGCTTTTGCAACGGCTACTCAAAGCTGTTAGCCATCCCTTAACCGGCAGATTTACGCCAGCTTCTGCCTGTATTGTCTCCGCAAAAACACATGCCGTTTCTTCAGTTATCTCTTCCAGGTCTTCAAAATTATTATACCGCAATTGCACAACGCCTGGCAGCAATGGCCTGAAAGCCTGTTGCCAATATTCACTTCCCATAAGGCTAAGTGCGCCCTGTGTGCTACCATGATAACTGTTTTTAAAAGATACCATTTGAGTTCGGCCGGTATATCGTTTCGCTAGTTTCATAGCCCCTTCCGTGGCTTCTGTGCCGCTGGCTGTGTAAAAAACTGAATTCAAAGAATCTGGTAAATTTTCAGTAAGCAGTTTTGCATATGCTACCTGTGGATTTTCTACCAGTTCTCCATAAACCATGATATGCAGGTATTCATCGGCCTGCTTTTTTATGGCTTCCACCACTGCCGGATGACGATGACCAATATTGCAGACGCTAATGCCTGCGATAAGGTCAATATATTCTTTACCATCAGCATCCCACATCTTACTTCCCTCTGCCTTTACAATATTGAGTGCAAGCGGCGTGGGAGAAGTTTGTCCTACATGCTGAAGAAATAATTGGCGGTTGGTCATGGTGTGAATGGTGAATCGTGAATTCTTAATAACCATTAAGTCATTGAGTCATTCATAAATATGGATTGAATGATATCCAGATTTTGTAATTTCAATGCAAGATATATTTATAGTTTCATGCAAAGATGAAAGGAAACAAAGACGCAAAAAAAGATGAATTAAGTGATGCTGTACAAGTGAGTGACACAACAATGTTGAATAAAGAACTAATTCTGCTAACTAAAAAAAATAAAATTTATGCCTGTAATACTTCCCGTAAATAATATAAGTCCCACGATAGGAAAGGATTGTTTTATTGCCCCGAACGCCACCATTGTGGGCGATGTAATAATGGGTGATGAATGTAGTGTATGGTTTAGTGCCGTAATAAGAGGCGATGTAAACAGCATCCGCTTGGGCAACCGGGTAAATGTGCAGGACGGTGCCGTCATTCACTGCACTTACGAGCGTAGCAAAGCAATAATGGGAAATAATGTTAGCATTGGGCACAATGCAATCGTACATGGATGCGTTATAGATGATAATGTGCTAATAGGCATGGGTGCTATCGTTATGGATAATGCTCATATAGGAAGCAACAGCATTATAGCTGCAGGAGCGGTGGTGCTGGAAAATACAGAGGTGCCTGCAGGTTGTATTTATGCGGGAGTGCCGGCAAAAAAAGTAAAAGACATAAGCCAGGACCTTATACATGGGGAAATAAACCGGATAGCTGAAAATTACGTAAAGTATAGTAGCTGGTTTAAACTCACCTCATCCCTCTCTAAAGGAGAAGGGGATAAAGAGATTTAACTTTTGCTTGCTGGGTGGTTGTCTTAAATTTATGTCATGAAGAAATTTATACTTGCATTGTTCGTGGTTTCGATGATGAGCAGTTGTTTTATATCACGCATTTTTCATAAAAAAGAAAAATATGGCTGCCCTACAAATGGGCGGAATGTGGGAGCGGAACAAATAGCATCAGGGGATGAGAAAGCGATAAGAGCAAGTAATAAAGCAAAATATAAAGGCGGCAGAAAAAGTTTCTAAAAACCCTAACCAATAAAACCTATATCTATGTGTTACGAATTAAAAACCAATTCCGGCGGTACAGAAGCCGTTATCGATGACAACTGTGGTGTCACTAAATTTTATGCAATTGCAAAAACCCTTGCAGATCATTTACAGATTCAATTCATGAACCAGGTAGATGACACAGATACACTTGACTGGGATTTTAAATACAAAGACCAGTTCCTTACGCTTCACTATAATATTTTTAATGGTGTAAGTATTTTCCCGCAGCAGGTTCTTCAGGCTAAAAAACAAAATAATGCCGTGAGAGAAGTTGCTAACTTTTTGGAGAAGCAGGTGTATTGACCTCTCCCCAGCCCTAGTAAGAAGTGTTAGTACATTTTCTTTTCTATTGTATCTAAGATATTCATATAACTAACGTACCGTTCCGTGTGAACGGTACCCTTGTTTACAGCTTCTTTTACCGCACAGCCAGGTTCTTCAAGATGCATACAATTATTAAATTGGCATTCGTTTATCAGCGCTCTCATTTCCGGAAAATAATGCGCCAGTTCTGCCCAGGGAATGTCTGCAATGCCCATCTCCCGTATGCCGGGCGTGTCTATCACCGTTCCGCCATTCCGGTGCTCATCAGAAGGCAGGCCTGCGTGCCCGGTAGGTAGGTCAAACATTTCTGCAAAGGTTGTAGTATGTAATCCCTTTCCGCTCCATCCGCTTACTTCCTTTGTTCTTAATTTCAGATCGGGGAAAACCGTGTTTAAAAAAGTTGATTTACCCACACCTGAGTGCCCGCTAAGCAGCGTTGTTTTATTTGCAAGTAATGCCTTCACTTCCTCCACACCTTCATTATTTTCTATACTCATGCGCATGATTTTATATCCAAGTGGTTCATATATTTCTTTGGCCAAAAGAAATTTTTCTTCTTCTTTCTTTTTAAAGAGATCTGCTTTGTTGTACACAATGATCGCAGGTACATGATACGCTTCAGATGTAACAAGGAAACGATCTATAAATCCGAAAGATGTTTTGGGATCTTTTAACGTAGCGAACAATAAGGACTGATCAAGATTAGAAGCAATGATATGATGCTGGTTTTTATTGTGCGGTGATACCCGGTTAATATAATTTATGCGGGGAAGAATATTTGTAATAATGGTACTCTCAATATCTGCCTGGTTTTCTATTTCCACATAATCGCCTACAGCAATGGGATTGGTGGAACTAATGCCGGATATTTTTAGCTTACCGATAATACGGGCATTAAAACTTTCGCCTTGTTTATTCTTAAGTTGGTACCAGTTACCCGTAGATTTATAAACCCTTGCCTGCATGGGTGCAAATTAGTTATGTATTATGATTTATGAATGAATAGGGAGCGGGCAGTTGGATAAATATTAAACACATTTGTCAGCCCGGACGAATAATTTTTACATAAAATTGTTAAATGCTCCATTCGGGCGGGTGTTATATTAATCAAGATTTATCGGGACTCATTTATGCAGTATATCACGCTCATGAAAATTTTAAAATTACAAAGTGTTTCATCTAAGGAAATTTTCTGAACACCAGGTATCTCAGAACTGCTTCCATGAAAAGAAAAAATATAGCTGCAAATACGAAAGGGAAAAATTTGTCTTTGTAACGAATACTGGTTATCAGTTCAACTTTAGATTTTTCAAGTCCATCAATTGTTGCATATATCTGTTGAAGGCTTTCATTATCTGTCGCCCTGAAATACCGTCCACCGGTTTCATTTGCAATTTCACTAAGGAGTTTCTCATCAATGGATACTTTTTGCCTTTCCATCACCACACCTAATTGTGTGTTTACAGGTTGCGGTGCATATCCTTCCGTACCAATACCAATCGTGTACACTTTAATTCCAAAAGCTTTTGCAATTTCTTTTGCAGTCTTGGGATCTATCAGGCCGCCGTTGTTTTCACCATCTGTAAGCAGCACCACCACTTTTGATTTTGCTTTGCTGCTTCGCAAACGATCCACGCTGGTGCCCAGTCCTGCTCCAATGGCTGTACCGTCTTCCAGCAAGCCGTTCCTGATATTTTTTATTGCAGCTACCAGCACATCATGATCCGTAGTAAGCGGGCATTGCGTAAAACTTTCTCCTGAAAATATCACCACAGCAATCCTGTCTGTGGGCCGCTTGTTCACAAAATCTATGGCAACATTTTTTGCCGC
Source organism: Ferruginibacter sp. (assembly GCA_039920245.1). Lineage (GTDB taxonomy): Bacteria > Bacteroidota > Bacteroidia > Chitinophagales > Chitinophagaceae > Ferruginibacter. The sequence continues at coordinate 1,474 of JBDSEE010000172.1, read as the reverse complement.
TTCCATACGGTTTGGTAAAAGATCCTGCGCCGTCATACTTCCGCTCACGTCCAGGCAAAGCACAATATCTATTCCCTCGCCTTCTGAGCGTTGCTCTTCATTGCGTACCTGAGGTTTTGCGAGGGCTGTTATGATGGCAGCAAGGCAAAGCAATCGCAGGGTAAAGGGTAGGTGGCGCATAGAAGCTTTTGACGAACCCAGGCCTGACGCAGCAGTACTTGAAATTCTTATGGAAGCCTGGTTTTTGTTCCGTGTACGTATATACCATACTATCAGAAACGGGATCAGCAGCATCAATCCAAAAAAGTATGGCTGCCCAAATTCTATATTTTGAAAGTAATCGTAAAACAACTTTTATGTTTTGCTTGAATAATTTTTTTCCATGGTATCTATCACAGCTTTTTCCTGTTGCAATGAGTTTTCATTTTCATAAACTGGTGGCAGGTACTTTGCAAATTTCACAACATCTGCCCTCCGTAATACTTCTGCTATCAATGAAATAGTTTCTGCAGAAAAGGAATTCGACTTCATATTTATAAGCATATCAGTCGTGGTAAAATGCAACATATTTTTTCGCTCCTTATTGCTGTAATACAACTTAAATATTTCGCTAAGCTTTGTATGATATATCCGTATGCCCTCTGCAGTGGATATATCCATTGCCTGCAATTTCTTCAGGGCCTGCATCGCCTCATCATACGGCTTTAATGACGGTATAAAGGCAGGCTTATCTTTTTTCTTTCGATTCTTAAAGTACCGGTAAATAAGCCATCCAAAAAATAAGAGAGTTAATATTCCCGCAAGAATGTATGCCCACGTGTAGTCCGGAACTTTTACTTCCAGCACCGGCTTTATATCTCTCAGGCCGGAACTATCCATTGGACTATAGCCAACATTTACGATAATAGAATCTGTGCTAAATCTAATCGACTTCTTATTTGTTGAGCCGATCGTAACAATAAAAGCGGGTATGACCCAGCGGCCTGAATCGAAACTTGTGAGGACCATCGATTGATATAATGAATACTGGCCATTCTTTTCTACTGTATCAAATTGTTGCTTCTGCAAGATCTCAAAATGTGGGATAGAATCAGGCACACCAAAATCTACGGCATACCCGCTGGAAGCAAGGTTGAGTTTTATTTTGTAATGTATTTGCTGGCCAATTAAAATATCGCTTTTATCAATAAACACCTTGGCTGCCTGACCTGAACCAAAAAAAGGAAAAAGGAAAAAACATATTAAAAACAGTAATGGAGATATATTTCTTTTATACTTCATTCAGGCGATTCTATTTTCTGTGTAAGAAAAACTGCTGCAGGATCTTAACATAATCATCATCCGTACGCACATGTAGCAAGTCTGCACCTGCCTTTCTAAAATATCTTTTCGTTGCTTCACTCTCATTAAAAAAATGTTGCTGGTAATTATACCGCACCATTTTATTGCTGCTATCTATCCATTTTGTTTTACC